>JBIIJA010000206.1:0-4723 GCA_044234195.1 Cyanobium sp.
CTTTCGAGCTGTCTAAGGCCTTCAATTGGTACTCCTTCTACCGATGTAATAGCCTGATTGGCCAGAAGGGCTTTGAGTTCAGTTTGGGCAAATACCTTGTCGATGGCAGCTCCACCCACTAGGAGTCGCACATCTCCCTGTGCCTGCATCACAAACTTTTCAGAAACCTCGTCCCAGATCCCCTTTCCCGTTCGTATTTTGGGATTCCCAGTTGTGGGTCCACTTAAAAAGTCTCGTATTCCGTCGGGATTATCTTTAAATATTTGATTTAACTTGTCTGAGAGTTGTTGATTAAAGTGCTTGCTTCTTTTGTCAAGGTCTAAGAACATTCCGGCTTGTGTGCTCTCTAAAGTGCGAAGATTTGGGTTTGACCTCTGCAAGCTGCTAGCAACTCTCTGTGAAGAAATCGCCTGATTACTTTCGGCTCCATGAAAGCCTGCTGCTCCACTCCAGAGTACTGTCCTCCTGCCGGAACCACTTGTATCAACACTCATTATCAGGTCGCGCAACTCTTCCTTGGTTTTTACCGATTGCAGGCGCAGATTGGCCTGCTCCTTTGTGAGTCTCATAGGGCAAACCTCTTCTATTGATGTAATAAAATCTTGCTTGTTAGTTCAATTCAAAAACAACTCTCTTTTCCTTGGGCCATGAGTTGTTCTCTCCGTCATAGCCATACGCTGTTAGTGCCTCTTTCAGGATTTGAATTATGTATTCTCTGTGTCCAGGTGGCTCTATTTCTGGTGTTATTTGTAGAATCTTCTTCCAGGTTATGATAAACGGTGATTCTTTTAGGCTTTGCGAGCTTGTTCCGGGCATTATTGTGATCGAATAAGTCATTCCGTCTGCATACAGGCTAAACCAGCCTTCCTGCATATCGTCAAAAGCCAGGTTCCCCGACAGGCCCCCCCATAGGTAGTAGTCCCGTTCTGCATCGCGTGTCCACCAGCGGCCTCCACCCTTGGGGAAGGGGAGGTTGTAGCGATCGATGTCTTCATCGGAGGCCACTTCATTTTTGAAGGACATGGTCCAGTGGGCTGATGACTGATGGATGCCAGTTTGCCAGCTGTGATCCGAAGGTGAGGCCTTGGGCGTTTTGCGGAGGGTGTTGGTTGGGCACATGGCGTTGATCCGTGGGCAACAATCGTTCCCAGGTGGTGACAGCGCTTGGTTTGTGTGAAGTGGGCTGGATCGGCATAACAGCCCCACCGCCCCCAAGGGCTGGGCTTCCTCAACTGCTCGTTCCCCATGCCCATGCTCTTTCCTTGTTTAGAGCGGTGAATTCGGAAGAGAGCCAACAGGACAGCCGGCGTGCACATCAAGTCGCGACGCTGATTCGCTATACCCCTGTGAGCCCTTCCAGGCACCTGCGCGCCATGGATTCCTCTCTGCGATCTCAGGCGCACCAACAGCGACCCCAATCCGCGCCTTGCCACCTGGACAACAAGGGTGAGCCCCTTATCCAGAAGCACGCCCTCCAGCCGGGTGAATTCAGATCGAAGGACTGGGCGTTTGGCCAGTTTCGCCCCATCCCCAGCGGCCGCCCTGCTGCGATTCACACCGGTTGACGCCGCGACCCTCAGCCGAACAACAGTCGCCCGGGAACCGTGGGGGAGGGATCAAACCAAAACTGCCCCACCAGCTCCAGAAACACCCCGCGGGGAAGCCGATCCGGGGGGAGCTCTAGCTCCCCAAGCATGCGCGCGAGGTTGGCGACCACCTCCTCTGTGGGATGGCCGTACGCCGCTGCGAAAGCCTGCAGGTCGGCCACGGTGAGAATCCCATCACGATCGAGATCCAGCACGTCGAAGAAGCCACCGGCGGCGCGTTCGATGAAAGCCTGGGCCTCCTGGGGTTGGGCCCTGTAGGCCTCCAACACCCTCCCGTGGGAAGCGACGAAGGCTCCGATCTCCACCTTGCCCGTGCCCGCTCCATCGCGGCGTTGGTTTTCGTGGGCGTAGGTGTGGATCAGCAGCTGCAGCAGATTGGGAAAGGGGGTTGGGCGCTCCCCCCAGCGGTCGGCGATGGCATGGGCTACTGGTTCAAAATCACCAGCCAGCGTGTGCACGCCATCCCCATCCCGGTCGTAAAAGCGAAATAACTGGCGGTAGCGGGCTTCAAGAACAGGATCAATCGGCATGGGGGAGAAGGATTGACACCTTGTTGCTGCTCACTTCAGCGCCTGCACTTGGAATGTTCGGTACCCGAACTTCAAACATTGCGGCAGCTTTCAGTGCTGTGATGAATGTACCTCCAAGTCTCCCTGGTCACTGTCTGAATCCACTCTGTTCCCCTCGCGGCAGCTGGGATGCCTCGGCGCGGGGTTGCCGCAGGCCACCTCTCAGAGCCTGTCATGCTGAAGCCCATTCCCCAGCTCCCATCACCGATTGTGTCTGTGCTCGGCCGCCAAGCCATCCTCCACGCGATGGAACAGGGGCAGATCTCCATCACGCCCTTCACGCCTGAGCTGGTGGGTCCCGCCTCGTTGGATCTGACCTTGGCCAGCACCTTTCGGGTGTTCCGCAAGGTGCATCAAGTGATGGAGGTGCGGGAAGACACCGACTACCGCGAATTCACCGACAAGATCGAGATTCCCAGCGGCCAATATATCCTGATCATGCCCGGCGAAACGGTGTTGGGCATCACTCGCGAGCGCTTGCGCTTGGGGCCAGGCCTCTGCGGCTGGTTGGAGGGCCGCAGTCGATTTGCGCGTCTGGGGCTGATGGTGCACATCAGCGCGCCGTTCATGGGTCCGGGCATTGACAGCCAGCAAGTGCTGGAAATGAGCAATTTCGGCCCCGCTCCCCTGGCTGTGTACCCCGGCTTGGCCGTTTGTCAGTTTGTGTTTCAAAAGCTGGATGGCAGCGAGCACTATGAAGGCCGCTTTGCCGGGCAAACGGAGGAGACCTTTTGACCCCGGACCCAACTCGGCGAGTTGGTGTAGCTAATGGCCTCTCGACGCTGGGCCTCACGTCCTATCGTTGATGCGTCAAGATTTTATGCTCGCAGCTTCTGCAGATCACCATGGTGGAACCGGAAGGAGGCTCCACTCCGACTGTGCGAGGCGTCAAGCCCAGTGAGGTCGCCCGTGCCGTGAGCCTGCAGGTGATGGCGTTCAGCGCGGATCCCGCTATCCGCGCCCTCTGGCCTGAGCCGAGTGCCTACCTCCGCCATTTCCCCGACTTGGTGTATGGCTTTGGTGGTGGAGCCTTCCTCCATGGCACCGCCGATGTCACCGATCCTTTCTTTGGGGGAACGCTCTGGCTTCCTCCGGGCGTCTTGCCTGATGGCCCTGCCCTGGAACGCCTGCTCATGGAGACGGTTGCCGAACCACGGCGTTCCCAATTCCTTGCCGTGCTGGAGCAGATGGAGGCCTCCCATCCCAGCGAGACCCATTGGCATCTGGCCTTCATCGGCGTCGATCCTCCGCACCAGCGCAGCGGGCTTGGCGGGATCTTGCTCAGCCACACCCTGGCTCGGGTGGATGAGCAGCACGTGCATGCCTACCTGGAATCCTCCAACCCCGCCAATGTGCCTTTCTATCGCAATCACGGTTTTCAGGTGATCCGCGAGATTTGTGTCGGCGACTTCCCGCCCGTGATCCCAATGGTGCGCCTGCCCCGCTGAAGGGTTGTCGCTCACTTCGGCGCCAGGAACTGGATCCCGGGCGCCGCCTTCAGCTGGCTGGTCACATTTCCCTGCAGCGCGTCATTCCCTTCGATCTTGATGGCGCGGATGCCGCTGCCGGGTTTGAAATCGATCTGTTTGAGGTTCACCCACACCATCTGGGGGGAGAGGGCGGAATCGAAGTAATACACCTGGTCGCTCTGGTCGATCAAGGTGCGCCACCAGGTGGGCGAGATGTTGGGATGCTCCGGATCCGGCGTGCCCCACGGCACCGACACATTGCGCATCACGCTCATCACCCCAGCCAGGGCTTGGCGTCGATCTGTGGTGGGCGGCAGCTGCTGCACGTAGTAGGAGGCCCGCACGAAGCGATCGGGAGACTGGATCGATCCCGGCAGCTCCTTGGTGCGATCCCGGGTGACCCAGTAGCCGTTCAGCTTGAGCTGCTCGCTGAACACAGGGCTGTTGGTCATCACCTGGTATTGGCGCCCGTGGTGAATCACTGGCTTGCCCTTGAGGTATTCGATCACCGCCGAATCGCCGCTGGCATCCGACACCGCCATGTGCACCGTGGCCTTGGCCTTGCCGCCAGGCCCAAAGGGCACTGGCACGATCTGGATCTCATCGGCCGCCACCGCTTTCACCAGCTCCGCCACGGAGCCGTATTGGCTCAGCAGATAGAGCGTCCAAGCCGCAAAAGAGAGGCGGGGGCGGCGTGTGTCGGCGGTGGCGATCCCGAAGTCGTTTTCCGCCAGATAGAGCAGATTTGCCACCAGGCCCCGCTCGTTCATCCCGTCAAACACCCCATCGAGGGCCCCGCCGGGATTGGTGCTGCCGCTCACCACCACTGAGCCGTAGCGGGTGGTCCACTTCAGAGAATTCACGCCTCCGGCCCCATCCAGCCGTTCCCCCCGGGGAATCACATGGAAATGGGAGTTGAAGCCATAGGGCCAATCCATCGAACGCCCGGTGATCACCTGATTGGCCGGCCCCACCCAGGTGACGCGGGAGCAGGCCAGGGCCGCGGGGGTGGTGGCCCCCAGCCCGAAGGCTGTGAGGGCTGCGGCGGCTGCGCTCAGCAGACGTGGAGGGGTGGCCA
>JBIIJA010000080.1:0-8029 GCA_044234195.1 Cyanobium sp.
CAACGGGGAATCGGACGTGAGGGACGCCACGAAAAATCCCCTTGCTCCGTCCCTTTCCCTCACCAATGCCCCCACCGCATCCGCCAGAACGTCATCACTGAGTTCTTCGGCCTCCCAGAGGCGGATCCACTCAGCACTCTGAGCCATCGCTTCCTGAAACGTGAGGACCTTCGCCATGGACAACCTTGGTGCGCCTCCCCCATCTTCGCCAACGAGCGTGCCCGACTGCCAGATTTAGGTGATGGACCAACCCCTGGCACCTCCGCATTTCCGCTCAGGCTTCGTCGCGTTGATCGGGCGACCCAACGTTGGCAAGTCGACCCTTCTCAACCGCCTTGTGGGAGAACAGGTGGCGATCACCTCTCCCGTGGCACAAACCACTCGCCGCCGCTTGAGAGGCATCCTCACCCGTGGGGATGCCCAATTGATTTTTGTGGACACACCAGGCATCCACAAACCCCATCATCTCCTTGGAGAACGACTGGTGAGAAGCGCCAGAGACACCATTGGTGAGGTGGATGTGGTGCTGCTGCTCATGAATGGATCCCAGCCGGCGGGGCGCGGAGATGCCTTCATCGTGGATCTCCTCAAACGCAGCCCCACCCCTGTGCATGTGGCCCTGAACCAGTGGGACCTGGTGACGGCCGGCCAAGCCGAGGATCAGCTGAACAGTTACCGCAAGCTCCTGGAACACGGAGAAAATCAGGGAGAGCAGGAGCTTTGGCCACTACATCCCGTCAGTGCCCTCACAGGGCAGGGGATCGATGCCCTGCTGAAGGCACTGGTGAACGATTTGCCCCCAGGCCCCTATCTCTACCCGCCGGAGATGGTGAGTGACCAATCCGAACAGGTGCTGCTTGGAGAACTCATCCGAGAACAGGTGTTGCTCCAAACCCGTGAGGAGATCCCCCATTCCGTGGCGGTGCAGATCGAGCGGATCGTGGAGGAGGAGCGACCCCATAAATCAGGTGGGTCGAGGGTGGCAGTGCTCGCCACCGTCCTTGTGGAACGACAAAGTCAGAAGGTGATTCTGATTGGGCGAGGGGGGCAAATGCTGCGGAGCATTGGGTCTGGAGCCAGGAAAAAGATGGAGGCCTTGCTTGGCAGCCCTGTCTACCTGGAACTCTTCGTCAAGGTGGTGCCCCACTGGCGGCGCAGCTCAGCACGGCTGGCCGAACTCGGCTATGGAGGAGATGCCTGAGCTTTAAGTTCAGAGAAAACGGAGCCAAAACCTTGACGGCCTTCCCCCCAGAGGACATTTGCGGCTTCCTCCAGCTCAGTGGCGGCGAGTGGCTCGCCCTGCGCAGTCTTCTGGACCCAGAGGTGGCTGAATCGTTGCAGAAGGAGCCTGGGCCGGCAAGGGAACGGAAGGAGCTCAGCGACGGCTGGCACCAATCCGAGCGTGGCGAATTAAGCATGGCCGTTCTTCCGGCAAGGAACCAGTTGATCTTCCAGAGAAAGGGAATGGTGGTGATCAATGGCATCAGTGGCGTCTGGCAACTCAGCCAAGATGGAAGTTTGGCCTTGGAGATCAAAGAGCCAACAAGAATTGTGAGGGAGCGGATCTGGTACAGCAAACCCAATCTGCGTCTGCGCTGCACCCTTGAACAATTCCTTGATGGTCAACCAGGCCGTGCCAGCTTTAGCTCCGAAATCAGACGGGTGACACGGCCACAAGGGTCCGTGCAATCCAAACCTGATTGAACTGAGGGCCATGCGCATCGATGTGATCAGTTTGGTGCCAGAAGCCTTCACTCCCCTTCTGCAGCTAGGGGTGATTGGCCGTGCTCTGGCCGCTGGAATCGCTGATCTTCACATTCACAATCCCCGGGAATACGCCACGGATCGCTACCGGAAAGTGGACGATGAGCCTTACGGCGGCGGTGCTGGCATGGTGCTCAAACCAGAGCCCATTTTTGCGGCGTTTGAGGCGATCCCCAAGGTTGAAAACCGGTCGACCCTGCTGATGACACCCCAGGGACAACCTCTGCACCAGTGCGATCTGGAGCGCTGGGCCACCCAGGCTGATCAGCTGGTGATCCTCTGCGGACATTACGAAGGGTTTGATGAACGAATTCGCACCCTGGCGGATGAGGAAATTTCCTTGGGGGATTTTGTGCTCACTGGCGGTGAATTGCCTGCGATGACCGTGATCAACGGCGTGGTTCGCCTGCTGCCGGGAACGGTGGGCACACCCGCATCCCTTGAGGAGGAAAGCCATCACGGCTTCCTCCTGGAGCATCCCCACTACACCCGCCCCGCTGTCTTTCATGGCATGGAGGTGCCGTCGGTGCTCAGAAGCGGCGACCACCAGGCCATCGCCCAGTGGCGGCAGGAGCAACGGCTGCAGCGGACCTTGGAGCGTCGACCCGATCTCTATGCACGCTGGCAAGCTCAAGAGGCCCAGTAAATCCCCTGATTTCCCTTGAACGGAACCCCTAGCCGCACCCCCCCGGACTTGCGCATCGGGCAGGGCTACGACATCCATCGCCTCGTTGCCGGGCGCCCCTTGATCCTGGCTGGGGTCAGCCTCGATCACCCAGAGGGGCTAGGGCTCGACGGCCACAGCGATGCGGACGTGTTGGTGCATGCCTTGATGGATGCACTGTTGGGAGCGTTGAGCTTGGGGGATATCGGGCAGCACTTTCCCCCCGGGGATGGCCGCTGGAAAGATGCTGACAGCCTGGACCTTCTCGGACAGGTGATGGCCATGGTGCGAGAACAGGGCTGGGAGGTGATCAACGTGGATGTGGTGGTGGTGGCCGAACGGCCCAAACTCAGGCCCCATATCGCCCAAATGCGAAGCCATTTGGCGGCCCACCTGCAGATCCCTCCTGACCGTGTGGGCGTGAAGGCCACCACCAATGAGGGGCTTGGACCGACCGGCCGGGAAGAGGGCATCGCTTCCTACGCGGTAGCGCTCCTGCATCGGCCCGACTCCTTGATCTGAAAGGTTCCCTAGGCTGGCCAAACAGCCAGAACTCCTCCGGGCCCTTTGTGGATCCAGAAGAAACCCTACAGATCCATCGAGACGTTGAACGGGATGGCCTGGAGGTCTTGATCGATTTGGAGATCGATGAAGGGCCCGAGGCAGGCAAGACTGGCTGGAAGGTGGCCGTGGTGGAACACCTGCGCCTTCAAGTGCCAGAGGAGGGGCGGCAGGCCTGGCTTGAGGCTGAGCTCAAAACCTGGGATCCCTGGCTCAGGAAACAGAAGGGGTTTTTGGGGCGGGAAGTGCTCTGGGACATCGAGCGCCAAGAGGGCGTTCTCCTGATCCACTGGGCCGATCGGCAGGACTGGAAGGCCATCCCCATGCCTGAGGTGGCCGCCGTCCAGCAGGAGTTTGAAGCCGCCGCCAAAGAGATCCTGGCCCTCCCACACCACAGTGACAACCCGTTCCCCCTGACGTACTCCGGCGAGACCTCCCTGCCATGACCAGCCAGGCCAATCTGGATCTGAATCGACGTACGCGCCTCGGGATGGTGGAGGCGGTGTGGGGCCAAAACAAGCGGGCCGATCAGATCGCGGCGATCCTCTGCGACCTGGTGGCTGCCGGTGAGACCGCCCTTGTGACACGGGTGTCGCCCAGTAAGGCCGCCACCGTGACCAGGTTGGTGCGGGAAGGCGGCCCTGGCCAACCTGCGGTGACCCACCATCCCGAAGCCCGCTGTCTCACCGCCCCATGCCTACCAGAGGCCCGGCCGGAAAAGGGCCACGTGGTGGTGGTGACAGGGGGGACCAGCGATCAAGTGGTGGCCCAGGAAGCCCGCCTATCCCTGCGTTGTCATGGCATCTCTTGCGCGCTGGTGGAGGATGTGGGGGTGGCAGGGCTCCACCGTTTGCTCGATCGGCTCAGCATCTTGCAAGAGGCCTCCTTGCTCATCGTCTGCGCGGGCATGGAGGGAGCCCTGCCCACGGTGGTGGCAGGGTTGTTGCCCCAGCCTGTGATCGCCGTGCCGATTTCCGTGGGTTATGGGGTGAGTAGTGGAGGGCAAGCAGCCCTGCAAGGCATGCTCGCGAGTTGCGCCCCAGGACTCACGGTTGTGAACATCGACAATGGCTATGGGGCCGCCATGGCCGCTTTGCGCATTTTGAATGCCAGAGCGGCCACGGGGTGAAAATGCCAGCCTGGACTCAAGCTGAACCTAAAGGTGTTGGAGCTGGGGGTAGGCCGTGAGCAACTCCTCAGTGGTGAGAACCTCGCCAGCCCCCTCGGGCTGCCAGATCACCTCCAGGGCCAGCAGATCCTCATCGCCGATGGCCCCCAGCTGTTGCAACGACTCCCGCAGAGCTTCGGCCGTGTGAGCTTGTTTGATGGCCAGGGGGTGGCGGGTGGCCACCAGAAGGGTGACGGCAATGAAGTCGCTAGTGGCATCGCTGGCCCCAGGGGAGGTGTCAGAGAGGCCGTCTTGACTGCGTCGACCGGAGACGTTGCTGGTGATCTCACGGCGGAGCTTGCTGCGCTCCTGCATGGACAAACGATTGAACGTGCCTTCTGCGGCGCTGAACGACACTTGGGCGGCCTCAGCGTTGGCATAGACCCAGAGCTCGGGATTGCGGAGCAAGGACAGGGTGGTTTCCTGAAGGACCCTTTGCAAACCAGCTGTCGAGCTCGTGTCCGCGGTGGCGGCCATCCGACGGAGATCGCCCTGCAACTGCTTGGCGGAAGGGAGAAGACCCACCTGAATCTGGGCGATCGACACAGGACCATCCAGGCTTCCGTAGGACGTGTCTCCCGGCAAGCCGGTGTCGTAGGAGCTGGAACGGCCAGGGCGGATGGCGTTGACCATCAAGCCAAGAACAGCCATCAACACAAGGAAACCAAGGAGGCCGCCTCCAAATCCAAAGATCGGGACCACAAAGGGCAGGCCGAAGCCACCCCCGCCGTAGTAGCCCCCTCCGTAGTAGCCGCCGCCGTAGTAGCCGCCACCGCCATAAGGCACGGGGATATAGGTGCCGCCGGTGCCCCCTGAGCCCCCGCGATAGCGGCCTCCCCCACTTCCGTAGCTGCGGGGGGATGGGGAGGAGCGGAAACTGCCGCCGCCAATCCGGCCGCCACTCGCAGCATCAGCCGCCCGAGGGGCAGCCAGGAGCAAGCTGGTGAGCAGGATGGGCACCACCATCAAGCTTGCGAGCCGCTTGAGCAGACGGAGTCCCATGGAGGATCGAGTCCTGAGGTGGAAGACCACTGAAATCTACGTACCTCCCCCCACAATGGTGACCACTTCCATGGCATCGGATTCCACCACCCTTCTGCCGGACCATTGGGAGCGAGAGAGAATCGTGCCGTTGAGCTCAACGACCACCCCATCCGGTTGGTAGCCCAGGTGGATCAACACCTCTCTGAGCTCAAGATCTCCCGGACACGACCTGGACTCCCCATTCACAGAAATGGTGATCATGAGGAGGTGGCCAGCTGGGTCAATAGGGCGCTGGTGGCCCCAAGGGGGTCGGGGGCGTCCGTGATCGCCCGGATCACGGCCACTCGCCTCGCCCCGGCTTGGCGGACGGCGGTGAGATTGCTGCCATCAATCCCACCAATGGCAAACCAGGGAATGGGACAGTCCCTGGCGGCCGTGGCCACATAGGCCAAACCCACTGCTGGGCGGCCAGGCTTGGATGGGGTGGTGTGAACGGGACCCACCCCCAAGTAGTCACATCCCTCGAGGACCGCCTGACGCAGCTGATCCGGGTTGTGGGTGCTGCGACCGATCAGGCGATCGGGGCCCAACAGCCGCCTGGCGATGACAGGGGGAAGATCCCCCTGTCCAAGGTGCACACCATCGGCATCGACAGCCAGGGCCAAATCCAACCGGTCATTCACCAGAAACAAGGCTCCATGGCGGTGGCACAGCTGGCACAGCGCGGTGGCCTGGGCAAACCGTTCCAGGTCGGTCGCGGGGTCGGTTTTGGGGCGGTACTGCACCAAGCGAACTCCAGCGATCAGCGCCGACTCCACCAGGTTCAGCAGATCCGGCACAGGAGAGGTGATCAGATAGAGGTGGCATTGGGCCAAGAGACCCCTTCTGGAGTCGCCCGAGGCGAGGTTGCCCCGCAGACAATCCACCTCCAAGTCGTAAAGGGCGTAGCGGATCCTGGAGGCCTCTTGGGCCAAGTGCGGATCGGCCGCTCGGCCGAACTCCTCCAGCACCCGCAAAGCTTCCTGAACGCGACCGGCATTGGCAGCCACCACGGCCAAGGGGTCAACGCGCTCGTTTTGGGCTGGGTGGGCCAGACCCGTCGCCACATCCGTCGCGGCGTGACGGGCCATCTTGTAAGCCATGCGATGGCATTGGCCGAGCCGCTGCCGCAAGTCTTTCAGTCGCATCACCAGGTCTGGGCGCTGGAGCACGAAACGGCACCAGTCCTCCAAAACTCTCAGACCTTCCCGGGCCCGATCGAGATTGGCATCCAGCAGTCGCTCAATGGAGAGGTCCCTCGGATCGAGGGAGGCCATCTGGGACTGGGGAGGAAGGGAGGAGGAGGTCATGGCTCGGTGTCGGAGGGCCGCTGGGGGGGAACGGCGCCAGAGCCCAGATGGGAGGCCAGTTGTGCCCTTGCCAGTGCGGCATCACAGCCGATCTGGTGGGAGAGCTCCTCCAGGTTGGCAAAGCGGCGCTGGCCCCGAAGCCAATGGAGGGGTTGCACCAGCAGCCGCCGATCCACCAGATCCAGATCCCGATCAAGAAGGTGCACCTCCACCGAGGATCGACGGTGGGCTGGCGTCCAAGGTTCATCACGGCGGCCATCGCCCCGCTCTCCCCAGGTTGGTCAGACGTCCAGGCCAGGGCCGTGTACACCCCCTCCAGCGGCAGAAACTTGCGTCCGCTGATCTCCAGATTGGCGGTGGGCCAGCCCAGTGGGCGACCCAAACCCCGCCCCCTCCTCACCCGCCCCTCAAAGCGATAGGGACGACCGAGGAGGGCCTCCGCCTCGGCCATCCTTCCCTCAGCCAGGGCCTGACGAATGCGGCTGCTGCTCACCCGACCGCAGGCGTCGTGGAGCATGGGCACCACGGTCACCTGGATGCCGTGTTGCCGGCCCAAGCGAGAGAGGTCCCCCACATCCCCGGCCCGCTGGGCTCCAAAGCGAAAATTTTCGCCAACGGCCACGCAGCGGGCTTCCTGCTGGCCCACCAACACGTCCTCCACAAACCGCTCCGGGGGTAGGGAGGCCAAGTCCTGCGTGAAGGGGAGCATCACGAGTTGTTGAATGCCCATCGGATCGAGCAGGGCGAGCTTCTCCTCCGGCAAATCCAGGCGGAGCCGCCATTCTCCGTAGAGCACCTCGCGGGGGTGGGGCCAGAAACTCACCACCGTTGGCACTGGGGCACCCTCTTGGGGAGGCTCCTGAAGCGCCATGGCCATCGCGGCTTGGATCACCCGGCGGTGGCCCGCATGCAAGCCATCAAAGGTGCCGAGCGCCAAGGCCGTAGGGCGGCGTAAGGGAGCTGGTGGAGACAAGGTGGTCACAGGCGATGCCGCAGGCAGTGGCACTGGCAGCGGCCTGAGGAGGCAGGCTTGTGGATGGGCCTTGCTTTCACTTCCTTGATCTTCCCATGGCAAGTTGGTGGTCAGCTGCCCAGCACCATGGCTGAACCCCTTGACCTGTACCGAATCTCCGCTGCTCTTCGGCGCATGGGCTGGGTGCGGTTTTGGAGTCAGCTGACCCTTGGTGTGGTAGTGATCGGGGTGCTCTTCTTCAGCAAGATTGGCAACCAACTGGCGGCCAATTCCCAGCGAGCCCTGGGTCTGGGTCCTGGCCTCTCCTTGACCACCCTGTCGTTCCTTGTGCTGCTGTGGAGCCTGTGGCATGGGTGGCTGGTTGTGCGCTGCGGCCGTGCCCTGGACCGCCCAGTGCGACCCAGCAAAGGAGAAACCGCCCAGCTCCTCAAACGGGGCCTCCTGGGTGATCTCCTAGGCCTATCGCTGGCCGTGGTGGGATACCAGGCCCTGGCCGGCAGCCTCTTTGTGCAAGCGTCCCTCCAGGCCCCGGGCTTTTTTGGTGCCCCGATCAACGCCGGCCTGAA
>JBIIJA010000102.1:0-7227 GCA_044234195.1 Cyanobium sp.
GTCCCCCACCGAGCTCTCCCAGCTGGCCGACACCTTGATGGCCAAGGCGCGGGACACCGGCAATTTTGAAAAGATCTACAGCCAGTTCATCTCCGATGCGCCGGTGTGGCGCCTCCAGGTGGACCGCGACCGCCTGGCGTCGCTGGATATCGACTATGGCGAGGCGATGAGCACCTTGGGCACTCTGATGGGCGGCCGTTTTGTCAACCAAACCTATGAGCAGGGCCAGTACCGCCAGGTGTATGTGCAGGCCAATGCCAACAACCGCTCGATGGTCGACGACCTGCGCAATCTCTACGTGAACGACCGCTCCGGCAAATTGGTTCCCCTCAGCAATGTGGTGAACGCCCGGCTGGACAGCGCCCCGCCGATCATCAGCCACTTCAACCTCTACCGCACGGTGCTGATTCAGGGGCTGGAGGCCAAAGGCCGCAGCACGGGCCAGGCGATCGATGCCCTGATGGCCAGCTACCGCAGCCTGAATTTCACCAACATCGGCCAGGCCTGGTCGGGTCTCACCCGCTCAGAGGTGCAAGCAGGCTCGTTGGCGGTGTTGGTGTTTGCCCTGGGCATCGTGGTGGTGTATTTGGTGCTTTCCGCCCAATACGGCAGCTACATCGATCCGCTGATCATCTTGATGACCGTGCCTCTGGCCATGCTGGGGGCCCTTTCCTTTTTGGTGTTGCGCGGCCAGGTGAACAACGTCTACGCCCAGGTGGGTCTGGTGACGCTCATCGGCCTGGCGGCCAAAAACGGCATCTTGATCGTGGATTTGGCCAATCAGCGCATGGAGCAGGGCCTCTCCGCCACCGAGGCCGCCAAGGGTGCCGCGGCCTCCCGCCTGCGGCCCATCTTGATGACGGCCCTGGCAGCCCTGGCTGGCTTTTTCCCGCTGGTGATCGCCAGTGGCGCCGGGGCCTTGTCGCAGCGCTCACTGGGGGCCGTGATCTTTGGCGGGCTGCTCGTGGCCACAGGGCTAAGCCTCTTTGTGGTGCCAGCGATCTATGTGCTGATGAAGAATCTCGAAGCCAGCTGGTTCCCAGCCAGCCAGAAGGTGGAACCTGTGGCTGTTGCGGCTGCCCCAGATTCCGACAGCTCCAGTTGACGGCCTCGCCAGCCACGGCACAGCATCAGCTCCCTCACCAGCCCTGAAGACAAGGCAACGACCCTCTCGCGATGCCCCTCCCCCCACCCCCCGGTTACGTCCCGAAGCGCCAGACGCGCATCGACTGGCGCCGAGTGGTGCTGGCGGGGGTGCTCTTCAGCCTGATGGCCAGCGTGTTGCTGGCGCTGGCCCACCGGGTGGCCCGCACGCCGGGGGAACTCTTGCCGGAGTGGCCCCTGCGCTATGTGCTGGCGGCGATCGGCGTGGCGGGCTTCTGCGGTGCCTGGAACGAAGCCATGTGCCAGATCGCCTACACCCGCCGCGGCACCCCCGGCTCTCCCCTCTGGCGCTTTCGCCGCTGAGGGTTGACGGGTGATTGAGGCCTCAAGCAGCTTGTGGTGCGCGGTGGGCAAGCTGCTCTCCTCTTGGGTCAGGCCACCAGCCTCGCTTCCAAAGAGTTGGTGATCGCCTCGATTTCCCCCAGCAGGAGGAAGCGATCCCCCTGTAGCGGCGTCTCTTCCGCGCTGAAGCGAGCTTTCAAGGCAAAGGGCTGGAGCCCAAGCAGCATGGGGGTGAGTTCGATCCCGGCCAGGGCGGCGAGCGCGGCCAGTTCGTGGGTGAGGGGAGGTTCCCGATCCATGAACACGATGCTGGCTTTGAGCACCTTCTCCAGCGCCTGCTGGGCCAGAAAGCCCCAGTCTTCCTTGGGGGAAAGCAGGGTCGATCGTCAGCGCCAGCGAGCGCAGGTGTCGTCGCACCGTCACCAGCAGCAGGGCGGCATCCTCACTGGGCGACATACAACACCCTGCCGCTGCGGGCCGCATGACCGAGCACATGCCAGCGGGATCCGCTCAGCCAAGCAGCTTCCTCCTGGCCATACACGAGCAGATCCACCGGAATGCTCACATTCCCCAGCACGTTGCGAAGCTCCTGCCAGCGTTGGATCTGCTCGTCCGGTTGGATCCTGGCCTCCGTGCCGATCACCAGCAGGTCGAGATCGGAATCAGGTCGGCCGCCCTCCCGCGCTCTGGATCCAAACACCACCAGGGCCTTCACATCGGCGCGGCTGGCGAGGGCCTCCAGTCCCTGGCGCAGGGCCTCCCCATCCAGCCCGGGGCCGAGGGCCATCGCAGCCTGCAGCGGTTGGGCGATGGTCCACGGGGGCGCGGTCGAGGTCGGGGTGGGCATCACCGCTGATCAGGAGAAATGGGGAGGGACCAGCCCTGGTGTTCAGGGTATGGCCGCAACGCCTGCTCCTCCCATCTTCGCCGCGGTGGCACGCTCTGGATGCCGCCGGCCTCAGGTGATCACCGTGGGCCGCTCCATGCCGGTGCGGGCCTTGATCTGGGCCAGATCATCGATAGCAGTGATCAGATCCGCCAGGGCCACCTGGGGATCTTGGGCCAGGGCACCGCTGGGGGGCACATAGCTCTCCAGGTACACCCGCAACGTGGCGCCCTGGGTGCCGGTGCCGGAGAGGCGCAGCACCACCCGGCTGCCATCCTCCAGCAGCAGCCGCAGCCCCTGCCCCTGGCTCACCGAACCATCCACCGGGTCGGTGTAGGCGAAGTCGTCGGCCACGGAAATGGATCGGCCCGCGAAGCGCTCGCCCACCAGGGCGGGCAGCCTCTCCTTGACGCGGCCATAGAGGCCATGGGCCGCGTCGCTTTCAATGGCTTCGTAGTCGTGGCGGGAATAGTAGTGGCGGCCGTAACGGCGCCAGTGGTCGGCCATGACCTCCGCCACGGAGCAGCCCCGCACCGCCAGGATCTGGAGCCAGAAGAGCACGGCCCAAAGGCCATCTTTTTCGCGGATGTGGTTGCTGCCCGTGCCGAAGCTCTCCTCCCCGCAGAGGGTGATGCGTCCCGCATCCAGCAAGTTGCCGAAAAACTTCCAGCCCGTGGGCGTCTCGAAGCAGGGCAGGCCCAGGGCCTTGGCCACCACATCGGCGGCGGCGCTGGTGGGCATGGAGCGGGCCACGCCGGCCAGGCCATTGGCATAGCCCGGCGCCAGGGTGGCGTTGGCGGTGAGCACGGCCAGGCTGTCGCTGGGATTCACAAAGCAACGGCGGCCCAGGATCATGTTGCGGTCGCCATCGCCATCGCAGGCAGCGCCGAAGTCGTAGGCGTCGCCCTCCAGCAGCAAGGCCGCCAGGTCGTGGGCATAGGTGAGGTTGGGATCGGGATGGCCGCCGCCAAAATCTTCCAGGGGCACGCCGTTGCGCACGGTGCCGGTCGGGGCCCCCAGCTGCCGCTCAAAGATCTGGGTGGCGTAGGGGCCTGTGACGGCATGCATGGCGTCAAAGGCGAAGCGGAAATCGCCCTTGAGCAAGGCAGCGAGGCGATCGAAATCAAAGAGCTGCTGCATCAGCGCCCCGTAATCGCTCACCCCATCGATCACCTCCACCACCATGGAACCCAGCTGGACGGTGCCGGGCTGATCCAAGGGCACCGGATCGGCCTCCAGGATGCGGTAGCTCTCCAGGGTGAGGGTGGCTTGATAGATGGCGTCGGTGATGGATTCCGGAGCCGGGCCGCCGTTGGCGCCATTGATCTTCACGCCGAAATCCCCATCGGGGCCGCCGGGGTTGTGGCTGGCGGAGAGGATGATGCCCCCCACCGCCTGATGGCGGCGGATCAGATGGGAGGCCGCTGGGGTGGAGAGGATGCCGCCGGTGGTGGTGATCAAACGCGCCACGCCATGGGCAGCCGCCATGCGGGCAATGGTTTGGATGGCGGCCACGTTGCCAAAACGGCCGTCACCCCCCAGCACCAGGGTGCCCCCCTCCACGCCTGGCACCACCCGCAGGGACGCCTCCACGAAGCTCTCCAGATAGTGGGGCGTCTGGAACTGGCGGCTGCTCTTGCGCAACCCTGAGGTGCCGGGCTTCTGATCGGTGAAAGGCTGGGCCAGGGCGACAGTGGTGAGGGCGGCGGCGGGGCTGGTGGTCATCGCGGGGGCCGGGGCGCAGCGGGCAGGAGCAAATTAGCCTCAGGCCCCTCCGGAGCTGGGTGTCGCCGGTGGCACCGGCCTAGGGCCCCAGCCTTGATCCACCGGGGAAGGACGGGCTCCTCGCCCACTCCGCCGACCGCAACCCGCCACCCAGCCTTGGTCCGGAGCGGGGCCTGGATCTGGCTCTCCGCCAAAGCGGGACAGCTCGGGTAGCTTGACCTGTGCGGTGCGGTGCCATCGCTCGTCCCTGCCCCCTCCAGCCAGCCCCCATCCCGATGGCCCCTTCTCCCTCCCCCTTGCTCGCAAGACTCTCGGTGCTGGCACAAGTCACTGGGTTCTCCAGCTTTGGTGTGGTCGCCAGCGGAGTGGTGGCCATGGCCTCCGTTGCGGCGGTGGGAGTGCCCCAGCCGGCCTGCGCGGCCGATTCCTATCCAGAGGCGGTGGCCTTCTCCCGCAAGGCGGCCCAGGCGGTGCTCAACCAAGAGGGGAGGGAAACCTGCCTGCGGGGGAAGCTCACCAAAGCCCTGCTCAAGCTCTCCGATAGTTGCGATGCCACCGGTCAGGCCAATCCCCTCTGCAAGCTGGCCAGCAAAGCGGTTGTGGAGACGCCGATGAGCGTTTCGTTCATGGAAGACACTTCCCGCAAGCTGCTGGAGCTCAGTGGTGGCGACGCGCCAACAGCTGGCCGTTAACCGACATCCCGGTGAAAGAAGGCCCGGGGGATGGAAGGGCCCTGGGGCCTCGGAGGCCCGAAAGGCCTTCCACCGGGTGGGCCAACCTCTCATGGAATGGATCAGGTGATAGAACGACGCTTGATCCTGGTGCGAATCTTCCGGCTGAAACGAAAGACAGCCGCAGCTCCGATCAACGACATGGGGCCTGGTACGGGTGAGGCATTGAAATTGGTGATCGAGAGCAGCCCTGGATTGCCCTGATTGTCTGTTGCCACTCGGAAGGCAATGGAGCCATTGGTGGGAATCAAAAGGCCGGCGATCGTGGCGGGCGTGGTGGACGTGGAGGTGCCAAGGAGGGTTTCGGTGATTGTTGCCCCATCATTCGTCAGGTAAGAGGCCACATCGGTGTTGGTGGCATCGGTTGCAGTGAAAAACCAGTCAAAGCCGACAAACGCGGGTGCACCAAGATTCACTACATAAAACGTGGAGGTGCGATCTGTTGTGATTGCGCCAGGTGCATTATCTCCACCGGGGATTCCGGCTGCGGAACCGTAGAGATCAAAGGTGCCGTTGCTTGGATCCAGCAGATCGACACAGGCCACCTCATAGCCCAACGACCCCGGAGCAGGAGCACAGGTGTAAGAAGGGTGGGGAAGCGCCTCGTCGAGGTTGGAATTGACCAACACCCAATTACTGGGAGCGAAATCTCCCATGAGAGCAGCGTGGCACGGAGCGGCAAGGGAGCAGGCCAGGGGAATGGCAGCACCCCAGCGGCGGATCCGGGAGAGAGAGGAGGGATAAAAGGAATTCGTCACAGGGAATGGGGGGTGAATGGGCGGTGAGGGCTGTTGAAAGTGGAGGCTATGGGAGTTGAGTAAGGATAGTCAGATTGGATTACAACGCGGCAAAGAGGTGTGAAACCTCAAGTTTTCCTTGCGAGAGGAATGCCGGTTGATTGCCAGTCAGGCGGATCAGCAAATCCTCCGTGGCACTGAACCCTGCGTTGCCCGCATTGATCGCCACATACCACTGGCGACTGGCCACATTGGCGCCGATGCCAAAGATCACAGCCTCGCCGGCAATCAGCGGCTGCTCCCCCGCCGCCATCGTGTCCTTATCCGCAAAAGCGCTGATGACGGCATCCGACGCCTGCAGATTCGCCTTGACCCAGCCCCTGCTCCACAAAGAGGATGGGAGAACTGGCACAGCAAGGCGATCGCCAGCCAAGGCGCCGAACTGGAAGTCGGCAATGGTGTCCAGATTGGTGAGGGTGGAATCGGTGAAGAGGGGATAACGGAACCAATCCGTTCCGGGCCCCCCCGTGAGCACATCGGCGCCGCCGTTGCCTGTGAGCACATCGGCTCCGCCGAGGGTGGTGCCTGCCGGGTCGCCAGCAAGGATGTCATCCCCACCCCCTCCAGAGAGATTGTCACCCAGGCTGTTGCCATACAGCGCCCAAGGGAGGGTGGCTGAGGAGACGTTTTGATTGAGGGCGGTGGAGGTGTCGTTGTCGAGGATGGTGATGGTGCTGGTAGATGTGGTGAGGCTGTCGGTGAAGGTGGCCCCGATGGGATTGAAGAATTCCAGACGAATCGTTTCGTTGGGCTCTGGTGTGTTGTCGCCCTTCACCGTGACGCTGAACGTCCAGGAGGTGTTGCCAGAGGGGATGGTGAGGGTGGTGTCGCTGATCGCGATGTAGTCGGCGCCAGCAGTGGCGGTGCCACTGGCGCTGGTGGTGCGATAGCCCACTGTGATCGGGCTGCTGGCCGGGGCAGAAAGCCGAAGAGTCACCGGCACGACCCGGGAGCCGCTGTCCGGTTCGCCAACGGCTGTGCTCAGCGCCGTGATCACGGGAAGTGTGGGCGTTGACACGTCATTGTCGGCAATCGTCACCGTGGCGCTGCCCGCAGCAAGGGTGTAACGATCAGGGGCGGTGATGCGGAGGTTGATCGAGCGGGCGCCATCCACCACATTGTCATCCAGGCTGGTAATGGAGAGGTCGATGCTGGCCTGCCCAGGCGCGAAACTCAAACTGCCTGAGCCCGTGGAACGGCTGAAACCAGCTGGGCTAGTGTAGTCGCTTCCGGGGGTCGCCGTACCGGAGAGCTCATAGGTGAAGACAAGTGCCGCCGCGGGGTCACCCGTGCGGCGGATCCGGAACAGAGAGGGAGTGGGGCCGGTTTCACTGCCGTTTGCGATGGCCTCCACCGAGAGAGTTCCAATGGGACTGCTGTCGTTGTCTGCCAGACCCACCGTGGGGAAGCGGGTGGTGTTGGTAGCAAGAAAGGAATTGGTGGACGAGCCGTTATCCACAAGTGTGACGGCGGCGATCACGCCCGGCGAATTCCTCACGCCGTTCACAGCTCCCGTGGCGAATTGGAAGGTTTCCACTCCCTCATAGAGCGGATCGTTGTTGATGGCAACACGCAATAGTGCCTCGCCCGAGCCAGCAGGTATGGAGACCCCTCCGCTGGCGGACTGCCAGGTGTTGCCGTT
>JBIIJA010000188.1:0-5050 GCA_044234195.1 Cyanobium sp.
GCCAATAAATCAGCCCCAGGATGAGGACAACGCCGAACAAGATCCCGCCACTGATCACCATCACGGCCTGTGGACCCATGCTCTGGCAGAGACCGCCGGCCGCGCTGACCTGCTCCTGCGCCGCCGCCGGCAAAGAGAGGCCAAGCACCAGCCACACCAAGACGTTGATGGCTTTGATGATGGAAGGGAACGTGGGTTTCTTTGCCCTGCTTCTGAAGCTCTGCTGCGCCCGCTCTTGCCTTTGCTGTCGCCCTCTCGGCATGACTCATTCGCGATTGCCTGGCGATCGTGATGCCAAGCTGCGCAGATCTCAAATGATTTCGTAAGAATTTCAGCGGCGCCAACCCTCCAGCTGTGGATCGTCCTTCAGGGTGGGTGCGCAGAACCCAGCAGCAGCAAGGGATCTCATCCCTCCATCCTGGCGATCAGGCGGCTGAAAGGTGCCGCCTGGCTCAACTTTTCCAGAAGCCAGTGGCTCAGTTTTTGCGCACTCACGAGCGCTTGCGCACCGCCTGGTCGTAGGCCTCCATGTCTTTGCAGGGCATCCACTCCTTGCCCATGGCAAAGGCCCCGGTGCATTTGAGCTCCTTGGCCCGCTGCAGGGCTGCGGCTTTGGTGGGAAACATGTCGTCGGTTTGGGCCCACACCGGCCTGGCCGTCATCACAGAGACCAGGAGTGGTGCCAGCCAGAAGAGGCGGCGCAAGGAGGACGTCATGATCAACGGCATCCATCGGGATCGGGTCATGGCCATCCTGCCGCTCTGGAGGGCGTTGTGGGCCCTTTCAGACAGGCGGCCTTGCCTGGAATGGTGCACCGCGTTGGCTCTGCTGGTGGAAGAGCCAAGAAGCCTCTGCCTGCCACCATGGATCCTGCCTGGATGAAGCCTCGTGAGCGGCCAGCCGACTCTTTCTCTCCATCACCTACCGACAAGAGACTCCCGATCATAAATTATTTTCTCTGCTTGACACCCAAGTCATTTTTAGTCTTAATCCGATTTCTTAATTTACGGCTAAAATCAAAAGCTGCTCCGGCGCTAACAACAGGCAGTGGAGCAGGAGTGTAATGAATCCGTGTTACAAGGCCATCACTATCTCTGCCATACCCAACAGGGGCATTGCCATAAATTCTTTGGAACACTCCTGAGCCTGACATATCCGACTCAAAGAAGGCGCTGAACAATCCATCCCCCGTTCCCGAGGTGCGGACAATATTCATCAATCAATCCCCCTTGGATGGGTCATATCTGAAGGTGCTCGAACCCTTAAAGCTAGTAACGGGCTGAATGGGGCCTCCGAGCGAATAGGTTCCAAAAAGACTGTTGTCTGCACCTATATTGTTGGAGAATGCAGTGGATAAGCTGCCAACAGGGTGAAGAGATGTTGAAAAGTAAACATCAAATGTTGCTGTATCTAAAGTTCCTAAAAAGTCAATAAAGAGATTAAAAGATTCGATAGCAATCGGCATCTTTGGAAAGGCTTCAGAATTGTAAGCCTGCTGATAATCTCTATTGCCTACATAGGCGTAGGATGAAAAGGGGAAACAATTCCCTAGAATAGAATCAACCCCGATTATTACTGAGTCTGCGCGGGCAGCCACAGGGGCAGGCGCCAGCTCGCCGGCCCAGTTGCCCGGGTCCATGTAGCCCACGGCCACCAGGTAGGCCGGCCCCAGCATCCGCAGGAGCGTGCGCCAGTTGGGTGCACCGGCTGGGAGGGGCACCTGGACCGCCTCACGGACGGGATCTCTCATGGGCAAGGCCAGCGGCGGGCATTCTCCCCAAGGGCGATGGTCCTTTCCCGGGGCTGGCTGGCTGGCGATGTGTTGTGGACACTGGCAAGGCTTTTGCCTTGGCGCTCATCCCCAGAGGCCATGCTGGAGCAACCGCCTCGATCGATCCCATGCCGGCCCAGGGTCCAGCCTTCGCACAGCTCCGCCAGCACCTCCACCAGACCCGCCTGCTGGGCTCGATCAGCAGCGCCCTCTACTACGACCAAAACACCGTGATGCCCGCCGCCGGAGCTCCCTGGCGTGGGGAGCAGCTGGCCCTGCTGGCTGAGCAGCTGCATGAGCGCCAGAGCAGTGGGCTCTATGCCGATCTGGTGAGCGCGGCAGAGGCTGAGCTGGATCCGCAGGCCTCCCCCCTCCATCGCCGCAATGTGCAACTGCTGCAGCTGGAGCTCAAGCGCCAGCAATGCCTCGATCCGGCCCTGGTGAGCGCCCTGGCCAAGGCCCAATCCCGGGGTAATGCGATCTGGCTGGACGCCCGGGCCCAAGACGACTTTTCCGCCTTCGCCCCTGCCCTTGCCGAGCTCATCGCCCTGCGCCGCCAGCAGGCCAGCCAGCTGGCCGCCGCCGAACCGGTGGCCCGGAGCCCCTGGGAGATCCTGGCCCAGCCCTTCGAGCCCGACGTGAGCAAGGCCCGCCTGGAGGAGCTCTTTGCCCCCCTCAAAGCCGAGCTGCCTCCATTGCTGGAGCAGGTGGCCTCCAGCAATGGAGCGGGCACTGTGGAGGCGGTCGACCTGCCCGAGGCCCTCCAAGAAAGCCTCTGCACGGAGCTGCTCACCAGCTGGGGCTACGACGAGAGCCGCTGCCAGCGCTCCCGCTCGGCCCACCCCTTCTCCTGCACCGTGGGCCCCCAAGATTTCCGCATCACCACCCGGGTGGTGAGCGGCCAGCCCCTCTCCGCCTTTCTCGCCGCCGCCCATGAATGGGGCCATTCCCTCTACGAGCAGGGCCTGCCCCATACCGACGAGCACTACTTCCCCTGGCCCCTCGGGGAGGCCACATCCATGGGGGTGCATGAGTCTCAGTCGCTCTTTTGGGAGTGCCGGGTGGCCCGCGGCCGTGCCTTTGCGGAGCGCTGGCACCCCCGCTTTACCGCTGGGCTGGGGGCCGATCCCTGGGGCGGTGCCCAAGCCTTCTGGCGGGCCCTCAATCCCCTCAGGCCCGGCCTGATCCGGGTGGAGGCCGATGAACTGAGCTACGCCCTGCACATCGTGCTGCGCTTTGAACTGGAGCTGGCTCTGTTGGAGCAGGACCTACCGGTGGAGGAGCTCCCCCAGCAGTGGAACCAACGCATGCGGGAGCTGCTGGGCCTGGTGCCGCCCACCGACCGGGAGGGCTGCTTGCAGGACATCCACTGGGCGGAGGGCCTCTTTGGCTATTTCCCCTCCTATGCCCTGGGGCACCTGATCAGCGCCCAGCTCAGCGAGGCCATGGCGGCCGAGATCGGCCCCATCGAGGAGCGCGTGGCCGCTGGCGATGAGGCCGCGCTGCGGGCCTGGCTGGGCCGCCAGGTGTGGCCCCTGGGACGTTCGGTGAATGGGGAGGAGCTGGTGCGTCAAGTCACGGGGGAGCCCCTGAGCGCCCAGCCGTTCTTGGCCTATCTGCGCTCCAAGGTGGCTGCCCTCAGCGAGGGCGTCTGAAGGTCAGCTGGCCAAGCGTTCCCACCGACAGGAGCTTTGAGGTCGGCTCTTTAGGATGGCGCCGCTCTGACGATCGCCATGGCGAACATCGACCACGCTCCCAGCCGCACAATGCTCAACCTGCTGCATGTGCTGCCGGCCTTCGCCGATGAAGGGGAGCTCCGGCTGAACGCGATCGTGGAGCTCAACTCCATGACGATCAACAAATACGAGCTGATCACGGAAACCGGCCATTTAAAACTTGATCGGGTGGGCTATTCCTCCCTCTCCTATCCCTTTGCCTATGGTTGTATTCCTCGCACCTGGGATGAAGATGGTGATCCTTTGGATGTGGAAATCGTTGGGGTGACAGAGCCGCTCGTGCCGGGAAGTTTGGTGGAAGCTCGCATCATCGGCATCATGAAATTTGATGATGGCGGTGAAGTGGACGACAAGGTGATTGCCGTGCTGGCTGATGACAAACGGATGGATCACATCACGGATTACCAGCAGCTTGGTCCCCACTGGCTCAAGGAAACTCAGTATTACTGGGAGCACTACAAAGATCTCAAGAAGCCCGGCACCTGCACCGTGAATGGCTTCTTTGACACTTCAGAAGCTGTCCGCATTATTAAGGAGTGCGAGGCGCGCTATACCGAGACCATCGATCCACGCCTGGTTGGCTAAGGCCACCACAGTTCCCCCCCATCTCCTCATTGCCTGCCATGGGACGTCTCTTCCGCCCCCTTGTCGCCACCCTGGCTCTCGCCAGCGCCGCCCTGATCGGCCAACCCCAAGCCGGCCAGGCCATTGAGCCCCCGCCGCCCCTGCCTGCCATCACCAGTCCTTCGGGCTCGGCCCCTGGCCCTTCTGGCACGGCGGTGGTCAACCTCCCGAAGGCGGCCCAGCCGGGGGGATCCACCCTGATTCCCATGTCCCCTGCCCGGAGTGGCAGCGGCACCGCCACCCAGCCTGGTTCCGCCCCGATTCCTGCCTCCGCCCCAGGGGCGGCCCCGGCCACGGCTGCCATCAGCAGCACCCGGGAAATCGTGCTGGAGCTGGGCAAGCGCCAGATCAGCCTGCTGGAAAATGGCCGGGTGATGGGCTCCTGGCCCGTGGCCGTGGGCGATCCTGCCACCCCCACCCCCACCGGCCGTTTCAAGGTGCGCAACAAGGTGGTCAACCCCCAATACCAGAGCACCAAGAGCGGCAAAAACAATCCCACCATTGGTCCCCAGGGACCCCTTGGGGACCGCTGGATTGGCTTCCACACCACCGAGCGGGATCAATTCGGCATCCATGGCACCCCCACGGCCTGGGAGTGGACGGTGAAGTCGCGCTCGGCCGTGTCGCACGGCTGCGTGCGCATGCTCACCCCCCATGTGCGCCAGTTGTTCGATCAGGTGGATGTGGGCACGCCTGTGGTGGTGAAGCCTTAGGCCCACTCCACGATCGAAATCGAGAACGATTCTCATTGCCGTCGTAGCCTGGGTGGGCCCCGCTCCCCAGGCTTTGTTGATGGGCTTTTGGATGGGCTTTCTGCGGCCCCCCTTTCGCCACACCCTCTGGTCGGTCCGCGCCTCCAGTGTGCTGGTGGCCTTGGTGGCCCTTGCCGCTCTGCTCGGTGCCTGCGGCCGGGGCGCCA
>JBIIJA010000245.1:0-4169 GCA_044234195.1 Cyanobium sp.
GGCGCAAGGTGGAGGAGCTGCGCCATGTGCTGCCGATCGCCCCCCCGGCAGCAGAATGAGCCCTGTCCCTGGCCCTCTCATCCCTCAAGCCGTGCCCCACTCTGAAGGTGAACCTGCTCTCCTGGTCCTGGCTGATGGGACGGTGCTTGAGGGGATCGCCATGGGCGCCCGTGGCACAGCCCTCGGTGAAGTGGTCTTCAACACGGGGATGACGGGCTATCAGGAAGTGATGACCGACCCCAGCTATGCGGGTCAACTGGTCACCTTCACCTATCCCGAACTGGGCAACACCGGCGTGAATCGCGAAGATCTGGAAGCCCCTGGTCCCCATGTGCGGGGGGTGATCTGCCGGCAGCTCTCCCCCTGCACCAGCAGCTGGCGGTCGGAGGAGGATCTTGAGCCGTGGTTGAAACGCCATGGGGTGGTGGGGATTCGGGGAGTCGACACCCGTGCCTTGGTGCGCCACCTCCGGGAGGGTGGGGCGATGAATGGGGGAATCGCGAGTGACGGCACCCCAGCGGCGGCCCTGTTGGAGCAAGTGCTGTCCGCCCCAGAGATGGGCGGCCTCAACCTGGCCGCGGGGGTGAGCACCCAGGCCACCTACCGCTGGACCAGCCTGTCTTCCGCCTCCTTTGACACCCGCCTCAAGCCCCATCCGCAGAGACCCTATCGGGTGGTGGCCGTGGATTTCGGCATCAAGCGGGCCATCCTGGAGCGGTTGGTGGCCCATGGCTGTGACGTCACGGTGGTGCCCGCCAGCAGCAGCCTGGAGGAGGTGCTCAGCCACCAGCCTGAAGGGGTGTTCCTCTCCAATGGCCCAGGAGATCCGGCCGCTGTGACCGATGGCATCACTCTGGCCAGGGGGCTGCTCGCCCAAAACAACCTGCCTGTGTTTGGCATCTGCCTGGGCCATCAGATCCTCGGCTTGGCCCTAGGAGGGCGCACCTACAAGCTGGCCTATGGCCACCGCGGCCTCAACCACCCCTGCGGGGCCCCAGGGGAGGTGGAAATCACCAGCCAAAACCATGGCTTCGCCATCGATCCCACCTCCCTGCCCAGTGAGCGGGTGCAGGTGACCCATCACAACCTCAATGACCAAACGGTTGCGGCCCTGGCCCTTCACCACCAGCCCGTGTTTGGCGTGCAATATCACCCGGAGGCCAGCCCGGGCCCCCACGACGCGGATCACCATTTCTCCCGGTTTACGGCCCTGATGGCCCAGCGGCGTCCCTAGGGGAGGAGGCCTCAAAGGAAATTGCGGCAAATTTCATCCGCCAACGCCCACCCACGCCAACCGCCCTTACACTTCGCCGGTCACCTGTTGCCCGGGAGCCCGACCAATCGCCGACTTGCACCGACTGACCGTCTCGCTGCGGGGTGGCTGTGAGCGCCAAAGCCAGTGCTTGGTGTTCAGTTTTACCGGACAGCTCGACGCCTACTCGGACAAGCAATTCACCGAGTTCATCCAAAAGGAATCTGCCGGAGTGAAACTGCCCCTGGTGATCGATTTGAGCAAAATCGACTTCATCGATTCCTCAGGCCTAGGCGCCCTTGTCCAGTTGGCCAAGGAGTGCAACCAAAACAAGATCCAGTTTTTGGTGGTGGGCAATGCCCGGGTGGTGCAAACCGTCAAGCTGGTGAGGTTGGAAGCGTTTCTCCACCTCCAGCCTGATCTGCCCACCGCCCTTGACCAGCTCGCCTCCTGAGGCCACTTCCCCCCCCTCCGCCCCAGCCCGGAGCGCGGGTCACTGGCTCATGGCCTTGCCCAGCCTTGCACCGGAAACTGAGCTCAAAACCCTCCAACTGGCTTGGTTAGGCGATGCGGTATGGGAGCTCCACCAACGGCTGTTGAGCTGCCAGGCCCCAGGCCGCCCCGCTGACCTGCACAACGGGGTGGTGGCAAAGGTCAGGGCAGAAGCCCAGGCCATCGCGCTGGAACGGTTGACTCCCCTTCTCCGGCCCCATGAGATCGACCTGGTGCGGCGCGGACGGAACCGGGCCGGCCGGGGTCCCCGCCATCAGGGCGCTTCCCTGCAGGGGCAGGCCACGGGATTTGAGACGATGGTGGGCTGGCTCTTTCTCCGGGATCCGCGCCGCCTGGCCGAACTTTTGGATCACCTTGAGGAAACCGACACCCTCCCCACCGCAGCGGACCATGAGCCCATCCACGAATGACTCCAATCGCCGACGTCCCGTCCGGCGTGGTGACGGCCCCGGCATGGGCCCCAGCGGCCCACGAGACTTCTCCAGAGGACGACCGAGCCGGGGCCTCAGCGACCCCCGCCGGGCCTCAGCCAGCACCTTCAAGCGCCGCAGCCCCCGACCCGAGGGTGAGAGCACGGGGGAACCTCGGCGTTGGAGTCGGGATCGGGGCGAGAGCCCAGGCCCGGACACATGGCGGCGGAACGAGGGCAGTGGCCGCCCGAGGTCAACGTCTCAAGATCCCAGGCAATGGCGTCTGCCGAGGCGGGAGGAGGGACCCTCCCGATCGCCCCTGCGGCCCCAACGCCGAGACCGACCTAGCCAGCCCGCCGAAGTCCCCCAGGGAGAATCCCACGCTGGGGCTGCCCCCAGCGACTTGATCTGGGGACGCCACGCCGCCTTAGCGGCCCTGGAGAGTGGACGACCGATCCATCGCATTTGGTGTACACCCGAAATGCGCTTTCGCCCCACCTTCCTTCAGCTTTTGCGGGAAGCGAAAGCCTCGGGCGTGTTGGTGGAGGAGGTGACCTGGGCCCGTCTGGGGCAGATCAGTGGGGGCGCCGTCCATCAGGGCATCGTGCTGCAGCCAGCCGCAGCAGAGTCGCTTGATCTGCCCAGCCTGATCGAAGGCTGCCGTCAGCTTGGGGAAGCCCCCCTGCTGGTGGCTGTGGATGGGCTCACCGATCCCCAAAACCTCGGGGCGATTCTCAGAAGCGCGGAAGCCCTGGGTGTCCATGGGCTGGTGCTGCCCCAGCGTCGGAACGCCGGCCTGACGGGCTCCGTGGCGAAGGTGGCCGCAGGAGCCCTCGAACATCTGCCCGTTGCCCGGGTGGTCAACCTCAACCGGGCCTTGGAGAGCCTCCATCAGGAGGGCTACCGCGTGGTGGGTTTGGATCCGCAAGGCAGCGTGAGTCTCGAGGAGGCCAACCTGGACGGCCCCCTGGTGGTGATCACAGGGTCAGAAGGGCAGGGGCTCTCGCTCCTCACCCGCAGGAGCTGCGATCAACTGGTGCGCATTCCCCTGCGTGGGGCCACTCCCAGCCTCAACGCCTCCGTCGCCACGGCCTTGGTGCTCTATGAGGTCGCCCGGCGCGGATGGATGCGCGGCCTGCAGGGCTCAGCGCCCCCTCCTCGGCTCGTGCGACCGAACGTGCCCACCCAGCCCCTGGAGCCGGTTTCTCAACCGCGGGCCCAACCCGAACCCCCGCAGTCCATCCTTCACGCCCCATTAGAGGAAACCGCCCCCCACCTGAAGGAACCCCTGCCAGATGACGATGGTGCGGGCCATCCAGAACGGCATGGAGAGCCCCAGGCGCCATCCCAGTCCCAAGCTCCCCATGGATTCAAGGCCCCAGACCAACCCACCCCAACTCCGTCCGTGGAAGACGCTGACGCACAGGCCGCTCAAACCTTCGCGGTCGATATCCACCTTTGAGGACGGGCTGGCCTTCCCCCAGACCGGACAGGCCCCTGACGAGCAGAATGGGGTGATCCAAACACCCCTCCATGAATCCCCTGCTCTGGCCAGTGCGCAACCTCGCCAACGCGGTTGGTCTTGCCTGGTGGGCACGGGTGGAAACCCGCTCTCCCGATGCGGTCTATTGGTTTGGCCCTTTTGTCAGAAGAAGCACCCTGGAAGCTGCCCTGGTGCCCTTCCTGGACGATCTACGCACGGAGGCGCCGGCCAAAATGGAGTATCGCTTTCTGCGCACCACCCGTCACGAACCCTTGACCGAACTGCCTCCCCCCTCTCTGCCGACCTAACGCGGGGAGTCAGCCCCTGAGCTGATAGCGTCCAGCTATCCGATGGTGCGGTGGGATGGGCATTGCCGAATGGCGCGGCAAATTGCAGCGGGGCGAGGTCTCCGCAAGGGAACTCACCGAAGCTGCCCTGGCACGGATCGCGGCGGTTGAGCCCCAAGTCCATGCCTTCTTGGAGGTGTGCAGCGAGCGGGCCCTTGGGGATG
>JBIIJA010000083.1:0-7851 GCA_044234195.1 Cyanobium sp.
ACACGTCCAACACGACGAATCAAACGAATTTCAGGGTGGACACGCGAAAATTCACGCACCTTGTCTGCGGTGCCATCCTGAGAATCATCATCGACAAAGATGATCTCTAAGTCATAGGTCTTTGCCAAGCCAAGAAGTTGACTGGCAATTGGACCAACATTATCCCGTTCGTTAAATGTTGGCAGAACAACTGAAACTCTTTCCGTCAATGAGGGTTACAAAAGGCATCATAGTAGCACACTAAACGGAAATAACCCTTGGAACTCTGATCGGTTTATTTGATGTATTCTTTCAAGACGCTGTTGCGATTGGGATGCCTGAGCTTACGAAGAGCCTTAGCCTCAATCTGGCGGATTCGTTCTCTGGTCACATCGAAGATTTGGCCAATTTCCTCAAGGGTCTTCATACGGCCGTCATCCAGGCCATAACGAAGCCGTAGCACATCTCTCTCGCGCGGGCTGAGGGTTGCGAGAACGCCTTCCAAATCCTCGCGGAGTAGATTTTTGGCAACATCTTGCTCAGGGTTTTCGATGTCCGCTTCAATGAAGTCTCCGAGCCGAGAATCTTCTTCTTTACCAATCGGCGTCTCAAGAGAGATGGGAAGCTGGGCAGATTTCGCAATAAAACGGAGCTTCTCGATCGTCATTTCCATACTTTCAGCAATCTCTTCCTCCGTCGGCTTTCGGCCAAATTCCTGGGAGAGTGTTTTGGTCGTCTTTTTAATCCTGGAAATTGTTTCGTAAAGATGAACTGGGAGACGGATGGTGCGACTCTGATCAGCGATAGCGCGAGTGATGGCCTGTCGGATCCACCAGGTGGCATAGGTGGAAAATTTATAACCTTTCTCATGATCAAATTTCTCAGCTGCTCGGATCAGGCCAAGACTTCCCTCCTGAATGAGATCCTGGAAGGAGAGCCCACGGTTCATGTATTTTTTGGCGATGGATACGACAAGCCGTAGGTTTGACTGCACCATTTTTTCTTTCGCCCTTCTGCCAAGCATCAGACGACGGCGGAACTTAATGGTGGGCATATCCACCAACCCAGCCCACTCTTTGGTGTCGGGCTGGCGTCCATGATCAGCCTCATATTGGGCAGCCAACTCTTCCAGCTGCAGAAGATCAGCAATCTTGCGGGCAAGCTCAATTTCCTCATCCGGCCTTAGGAGGCGGATACGGCCAATCTCCTGGAGATAGACACGAATGGAGTCTTCCGTATACACACCTTTGGGACCCACCTTAATGCTGGCCAAAACCTTGGCCGCAGCTGGGATCTCCTTCGGCCCCTCCAATTTGTCGTCAGACAGGGAGAGAGCGTCGGTGTCCACAAAATCGGCGGCGTCCAGCAACTCGTCCGCCGCTTCCTCGAGGGGATCCCCCGGGAGAAGTTCATCGACCTGCTCGCTGTTGGGTTTGGCCTTGGCCTTGGGCTTCGAGGAGCCCGCTCCCTTGGACTGACGCTTCTTGGGGGTAGCGACAACGGTGGGCACTTCGAGGAGGTCGGACTCTGGGGACGCGTCAGAGTCAAGGGTGGCGAAGTCTTCCTCGCTGGTGGGGAGGATCTCGAGGTTGGAGGATTTCACAGTGGCTTGGCTCATATGCTGTCAGGCAGAGAGGACTCAGGAGATCGAAGGGAGAGGGAATTCTCAGGTGGTCCCCAGGGCAGGGGCAGAAATGTCTGAGACCTGAATGGAATCAGGCGGAGCCCTCTTGGGCTTCTAAAGAAAACAAGGTTGACGCCGGAAGGTTGGGTGTGAACTGTGAACCCTGGAGATGGGCCACAGGGATCAGCGAGATGGGGGAGGGCCAGGACAGGGGGGAGGGGTGGGGGAGACATCGAGGGGAGGTCTCCGGTGACGCTGATGTCGATCCCTTGCACCGAACGCTGCCTGGTTGATGTCAACCTCTCGGACTGGCTCTCTTCATCTTAGGAATGGTGTGAGACGTTTGCAAGAATCCTTGCCCCCTGGTCAGGTTCCAGCCGACTCGCCCCAGAGGATGGATCCTGCCCAAGGCGGGGGTTCGCCGCTGCCCCCAGCCTTTTTGGAGATTTGGCTGGAAGCAGGACGGGAAGGTCGGGTGTTCACCTATGCCAATCCGGAAGGCCTCGCCCTCGCGCCCGGGGATCTGGTGCAGGTGCGGCTGCAGGGGAGGCTTCATGGCGGATTGGTGGTGGCGGGCCTGACCGACTGCCCAGAGGATCTGGCCGCCCGCTCTCTGCAGCCCGTGTTGGCCCTGCTGGAGAAGGCCGCCGTCCATCCCAACTGGCAGAACCTGATTGCGGAGGTAGCCCGCCAATGCCACACCAGCCTCTTTCGCACCCTTCGCAGCGTGTTGCCCTCGGGCTGGCTGGGGGCCCGCCGAAAGTCCTCGGGCCAGGGACGTCCATTGTTGCTGCTGCAGCGCACACCTCTGCCTCTGGCGGCTGATCTGGCGCTCTCCTCCAGGCAACGCCAGCTGCTGGAACACCTGGAGGCCAAAGGCGGAGAGCGCCTGCTGCGGGATCTGGTGGGCGCCGATGGCTTTGGCCGGGGGCTGGTGCAAGCCCTCGAACGGAAGGGCCTGGTGCGCAGCAGAGCGGTCCTCCAACCTGCTGGTGCCCATGTCCCTCGACAGGCGCTGGAGCTTCAGGCGAAGGGCCAGGTGCTCACCAGCGCCCAGGGCGAGGCCGTCAGGCGCCTTCTGGCCGCCCCAGCTGGCAACGAATCGCTGTTGTGGGGGGTGACGGGCTCGGGAAAAACAGAGGTGTATTTGCAAACAGCGGGCCATCACCTGGCCGCTGGCCGCAGTGTGTTGCTTCTCACCCCGGAGATCGGCCTGGTGCCCCAGTTGCTTGAGCGGGCAAGACAGCGCTTTGGGGCAGGGGTGCTGGAGTATCACAGCGGCGCGGCAGAGCGAGAGCGCATCGGCTGCTGGCGGGCCTGCCTCACCGCGGCCCAGCAGGGCCGGCCCCTTCTGGTGGTGGGCACCCGATCAGCCATTTTTCTCCCTCTCTCTCCCCTGGGACTGATCGTTTTGGATGAGGAACACGATTCCTCCTGGAAACAGGAGAGTCCCATGCCCTGCTATCACGCCAGGGACGTGGCGCGGCTCCGATGCCAGCTTGAAGGGGCCAACCTCGTTCTTGGCAGCGCGACCCCATCCTTGGAGACATGGTTGGATGCCCGTCCGCCCAGAGAACGGGCCCACCTGCTCTCCCTTCCAGAACGCATTGGCGGGAGGCCCTTGCCAGCGGTGAGGGTGGTGGATATGCGCCATGAGCTGGCGGAAGGGCACCGGCGGTTGCTCAGTCGACCTTTGCTGGACCGATTGGACGCCCTCCGCCAGCGCGATGAACAGGCCGTGATCCTGGTGCCGCGGCGGGGCTATCGGAGTTTTCTCAGTTGTCGCAGTTGTGGAGCCGTGGTGCAGTGCCCCCACTGCGACGTTGCGCTCACGGTGCATCGCCGCCAAAACGGCCAAGAGTGGCTCCGCTGCCACTGGTGCGACCATCGCCAAGCCGTGGCCCAGCAGTGCCCCACCTGCGGTTCCTCAGCCTTCAAGCCCTTCGGCGCGGGAACTCAACGGGTCATGGAACAGCTGGGCGTCGAATTGGAGGGACTCCGGGTGCTGCGCTTCGATGCGGACAGCACCAGGGGGCGGGATGGCCATCGCCGGGTGCTGGACGCCTTCCGGGAAGGGCAGGCGGATGTGCTTGTGGGGACGCAGATGCTTGCCAAGGGGATGGATTTGCCGAGCGTCACCCTGGCGGCGGTGCTGGCGGCCGACGGGTTGCTGCACCGGCCCGATCTGCGGTCGGCAGAGCACTGCTTGCAGCTTCTGTTCCAATTGGCTGGCCGGGCCGGGCGAGGGGAACAACCGGGGGAGGTGCTCGTGCAGACCTACACGCCGGAGCATCCCGTGATCCGCCATCTCCTCGATGGCAGCTACGGCCGGTTTCTCGAGGAGGAAGCCCAGCTGCGACGAAGCGCTGGGCTGGTGCCTTTCAGCCGGGCTTGCCTCCTAAGGCTGGCAGGCCCCTCCACCACCGCCACAGCCACATCCGCCACCGCGCTGGCCGAACGGATCCGCCCCCTGGTGGAGGCTCAACGGTGGTGCCTCATTGGGCCGGCCCCCGCTCCGGTAGCCCGAGTGGCGGGGCGAGCCCGCTGGCAGCTGTTGCTCCACGGGCCCGCAGGCTCAGAATTGCCCCTGCCAGCGGAGCAAGACTTGCGTCGGACGCTGCACCGCACGGTGTCCCTAGCCATCGATCCCGACCCCCTCCAGCTCTGATCCCATCAGGCGGGCAGTTCGGGAAGCCCCATGCCCAGACGAACCCGCATCCGCTGCATCTGGACCACGAGCAGCAAGCCGGCCAAAATCACCAAACCTCCCAGGCCGAGGGGATTCCAGCGCCAGCAGCGAATCTCAAGGGTGTTGCGCTGCCCTGTCTGCAGGGGCCAGATCAAGGCATCGGGGGCACCAGCAGGCTGGACGGCATGGGGGTTTGCGGTGCGAATGGCACCCCTCCTGATGGGGCTCAGCCGCAGACGCATCTCTAGTCCTGGCAGGGATGGCATCGACTGGAGATCCAGGGTGAACTGGATGTGCTGCTGGACCCCGATCAACCAATTAGTCTCCCGCCAATCGAGTGCTGGTGGGGGCAAGGCCAGGCCCGCCAACCCCGCGGCTTGATCCACCGTGTCTCGAAGAGACTGCAGGGCGTCTTGCGGGGTCAATAGGGGGCTGACCAGAACGGTGGTGGCCCCCTTCTCCCGCACGTGATAAGGGGGATCCCCAGCGACGAGAGCCGCTGCAAATCGTTGCTGAAAGGGCAAGGGGGTGCCGGCCACGGGCTCCAGCCGGTGCTGAAGGCGCACTCGCCCCGGGCCCCCAAATCCGATCTGGGTCTCCACCCGCACGCATCCGGAGAGGACAAAGCCGAGCAGGAGAGCCGTCAGCACCACCACCACAACGGCAAGGAACCCTCGGGGGCTTTGGGTGGGGCCAACGGGCGGGGGGGGTGGCCCCTCAGCCTTCGACCGCGCTTTGGATCGGCGGCCGCCTGCGACTCCCTCCAGGGGGGGGGCCTGATCCAGACGTGGCAGGGTGAGCGACCAATCACGGGGACGCTTGAGAGCTGGGGCTTCCAGCACCTGGAGCAAATCCCTGGCCTGGGATCGCCTTTGCGGATCCGCACAGCCCTGAAGACTGCGGCAGCAAGCCGCGGCCCGCTCCCCCTGGCCCTGGCCGATCAAGGCCGTGGCCAGGAGCAGTCGGAGCATGTCACCTGGGGGTTGGAGAGGGGAGTGCAGCTCACAGAGCGGTTCCAACAAAGCCACAGCCCGCCCATAGTTCCCCCGTTCAATGGCCACCTTGGCATCGGCGAGCGCAGTGCTGAGGGGATCCGGCTCTAACGCCATAGAGATCTAGGGCTGTAAGTGCCGTGAACTGCCCACCACCATGGTGCCGATCCCCGCATTGGTGAAGACTTCCAGCAGAAGGGAATGGGGCACGCGGCCATCGACGATGTGAGCAGCCCCCACGCCTTGAGCGAGGGCGCGGATGCAGCATTCCGTTTTCGGAGTCATGCCCCCCTGCACCACTCCGTCCGCGATCAGATCGCGGGCCTGGCTCAGGGTGATTTGCCGAATCAGGCTGCCAGGATCGGCACGATCCCGCAGGATTCCAGCCGTATCGGTGAGGAGGATCAACTTTTCAGCCTGAAGGGCAGCGGCCAATTCCCCAGCCACGGTGTCGGCGTTGATGTTGTGCATCTGTCCCGCATCATCGGGAGCAACGCTGGAAAGCACGGGGATGTAACCGGCCTCCAGCAGGGGAGTGAGCACGGCGGGATTAACCGAAGCCACCTCCCCCACCAGCCCATGGCTCTCTCCGAGGGGACGGGCGGCAACGATGGAGCCATCACAGCCACTCAGGCCCACGGCCCGACCGCCCACCTTGTTGAGCCCATTGACGATCTGCTTGTTGACCCGGCCCACCAACACCATCTCCACCACATCCATCGTGTCGGCATCGGTGACCCGCAGACCATCTCGGAACTGGGGCTGGATGTGCAACCGCTTGAGCCATTGGTTGATCTCAGGCCCTCCACCATGCACAACGATGGGCCGCACACCCACGCAAGCCAGCAGAGCCAAATCGCGAAACACAGCGTCCCGCAGGCTCTCCTCCACCATGGCCGCACCGCCATACTTCACCACCACCTGCCGGCCTGAGAAGCGCTGGATGTAGGGAAGCGCCTCACTCAGCACCGCGACCCGAGAGGATTCCGCTGGGTGGATCAGGGGATCAGAGGTCACGAGGCGGGAAGCGAGGGGGAGGATTCGGCGGAAGCCCCGGTCACGGGCTGGCTGGGCCGCAGGGTGAGGGTGAGGCGATCCTCAGACAGCTGGACGAGCTCTGCCTGCAGGCCGGGGCCAAAAAAACGCCCCAAACGTTCCTGGCAGGCCTGCCAGCGCGGATAGGGAACGGCGCCGGTCGCAAACGTCAGGCACAGGGCATAGCCCTCGGGGAGGGCAAGCTCCTTCACCGACACCAGCTCGGGAGGATCCTCCTCATCCCAAAGTTTGAGCGCCTCCAAAGAACTCTCCAGATGCACCTTCTGGCCGTAGCGCCAGCGGCACACATCCGCCAGCAGCTTGCGGAGAGGTTCGCTCGCGGGGGCCTCCCGCAACTCCTTCAGCTCAGCGGGTGGCGTGAGGCGCTCTGGGGGAGGCAACTCGGAGGACTTCAGCGCCAAACCGCCGAGAAGGATTGGGATGCCATAAAAAATGGTGGGCAGGCTGAGGTTGGGGTGATCGCTCACATAGGCCAGCGAGCCGATCACCGTGAGGGCCGTGCCGGTGAGGGTCACCAGGGTGCCTGGGGAGGGAAGACGTTGCATCAGGCCATCTTCCTGCAGGAGAGGCCAGGATGGAGAAACCTTTCACCGCCGTCATGCCCCATTCGGAGGATCTCAAGCAGCTGTTGGATGACCTGCAGGAGGATCGGCTTTGGCTTCTGCGGCAATTGGATAGCGGACGCTGGCCCGAGTGGCGCCTCGATCTGGCTGCCCTCGAGCGGGAATTGGGGCAGCTGCTGGATCAGGCCAGCGAAAAGCTCGACTGAGATCAGTGACGGCCCGCTGCTTAAAAGGGAATGTCATCCTCCCCATCGCTGAGGTCGTCCGGCACCAAAGGGGAGGTGTTCCACACAGGCGGGGTGTTGGCAGGAGCTTTGCCGATGGGCTGAGCCGGGGTGGGTTTGGCGCCGGCTTTGCGGGCGGGGGGAGGAGACGAGGACGTCGAAAGGGGAGCCACAGGAGCTGGGGCGTCCGAACGGGAGGCTCCAAGGGGATGGAGCCGGGCCAGGGTGAGCTCTGCCCGCTTCTCTTTCACCCCGTCTTGGCGGGTCACGGTGTTCATCCGCAGCCGTCCCTCCAACACCCAGCGCTGACCAACCTGAACCCGGTTTTGCAGATCCGTCGCCAGGCTGCCCCAGCCGACAACTTTGATCTGCCCGGGAGGATCCTCGGGCCTGAGGCCATCAAACCGTGCGGCCATCTCTGCGACCGGAGTCTGATTGTCTTGCGTGTAGCGCACCTGGGGTGCCTCAAGCACCTCCACCTCAAGCAAACAATGGTTCACGCCCTCTTCCGCTGGGAGCACATCCCATCCTGATGCACGCCGCCCCTGCCCCCCCTGCGGCCCTCGCCGCGCCGGAGCTGCACCCATGGCCGTGAGGGGGGGAAGGTTGTGGTTGTTTGCCGGCACCGGAGAGGGGCCCCAGTTGGCGAGGCACTTTCTGGAGCGGGGATGGCGCCTGCGGGTGAGCGTGGTCACCCCCTCCGCTGGCGCCTCCTACCCCATCG
>JBIIJA010000107.1:0-6851 GCA_044234195.1 Cyanobium sp.
CCACTCAACGGGGCAGGCCCCTCAGCTGCAGTGGGCCGCTGCCGCCGCCGCACGAGGGCCATGGGCCGGGAAGGTGATCACGAACGGCCGATCGGCCTGGGCGCAGAGGGGGATGCCAAAGCGGCCGCCGCAGCTGATGCACTGGACCTTGCGGCCGCCTTTTCCCCGGTGGCTGGCGGGGCAGGCCACAAAGCGCACGCCCTCGTGGCGGAACACGGCCGGCGCATCGGACGGCACCACACAGACCGCCGGGATGCCCTGGCGCTGCAGCTCTGCTGCGACGGAGCGGGACTCGGTGGAGGCATTGACCACCAGCCCCCTGGCGGCTGCCTGCCGCACTGTGGCTTGATTCTCCGGGCCCATCGGGAAGTGGGTGAATGACCAGGCTGCCCGCAGATGCCGGGTGGCCCGGGCCAGCTGGAGCAACAGGGCCTGATCGATGCGCAGCGGATCGGCCGGATCGGGCCATTGATCGCCGGCCACGCAGTGGCGGAACAGGATCCCGGCCGGGAGCGCCAGCACCTGCTTGATGAAGGCTGCCACCGGCAGGCCGCTCTCGCCCCGGCTGAGCCGATCCCAGTGCAACCGGGTGTGGAAGCCAGCCTCGGCGTAACAGCCCTGATCGCCGGCCAGGGGGCAGCTGGAGGGGCAGGTGCGCCGGCTGGTGCTGGAGACAGCGATCGGGCCGGTTTTGCCGTTGTCGCTCGGAAACGAGAGGGAGGCACGGTGGGACTCGGCAGCAGCCACGGGAGGAGTGACGCAGGACCCGCCCTGCAGCCGCGCCGCCAGGCAAGGGCCAGCCACCAGCGAATGGCGGAGCGCAGCGGAGCCCAACGTCCAGACCGGCTGGCTGGTGAAACCCTTGCCAAGGCGCGGAGCATGGAAGGGCCTGCGGCACCGACCTCAAAGCGCAGCCGATCGCCTCAGCGGAAGCTGTCCACCACCACCGCCCAGCCCTTGCCTGGGGCATAGCGGTAGGCACCGCCGCCGATCGGCTCCACCATCCAGCGCTTGCCGAAGTTGAGGCGGGAGAAGCGCAGCCCCATGCCGTTGGCATTGAGGGTGGTGCCGTGGATCAGATCGGGCTCCCCCCAGGGGTCGTTGACCACCACCTGGGTCGGGGTGTGGCCATAGACGATCAGCCAATGGCCCGAGCCGGTGGGCCGATCCACCGGGCCGCGGTGGATGTAGCCGCAGGGAATGGGGATGCCGCGAGCGATCTGCTGCTCGACCAGCTGGAAGGAAGCGTTCTGCACCAACCGGGCCGTGACGCCGAAATGGGCCAGGGCGCGGAGCTGGGCATTGGCGTCGGTGGTGTCGCCAAAGCGTTGCACCACCGCCAGGTACTGGTCGTCGCCATTGGCGCCCTGGAGCGTGCCGGGCTTGATGGCCTCCAGGAGCATGGCGCAGCTGGAGGAGAAGCAGGTGCGATCGCGCTGGGCCAGCTGGGCCGAATCGCGCTGCTGGAACCGCGGTACACCCACCAGGGGATTGGGATGGCTACTGCCCCGGTCCGGTAATGGCTTGCTCCCCTGCTCGGGGGAGGCGCTCCAGAGAGCCCCTTCTGCCCTGCGGCGGCGCCGGAGCCCGGCCTCGCTGGGGCCGCCGGGGTTCACGTAGAGCATCAAGGCGGCGGGCACCGCCTCCAGCTGGCCTGCTTTCAAGGCGGTGCTGAGGGTGTCGAACCCCTGGGCGCCAAACCAACGGGGGCCGCAGTTGTAGGTGAACGAAAGCAGGGCCGCCTGTCGGTTCACAGACAGCGCCTTGTAGGTGGGGATGCAGTCACGCAGCCGCCGCCAGTCGTCCTCAAGCCGGCTGCGCAGGAGGGAATCGGCCTGCTCCTGGCTGATGCGATCCCCTTCCTTGAACGGCCGCCCCTGCGAATCACGGGTGCTGCCCCAGCCGATCGTCCAGGGCGCGCCTCCGGTCTCGGGATCGGGGTAGGCCGTGAGCCGGCAGCCCTCGAACTCCTTCACCAGGGGAAGAGCAACGGCGACGGCAGCGGGGATGTCGGCCACCGGCGCCGGGACAGCTCTACGGCCAGTCCCGGCGGCAGCCTGCCGGGCAGTCCAGAGTCGGCGCAGGGTGCCGCCTTCCTCCAGGGCCTGGGGCTCATGGGCCACCAGCTGCTCCAGCACCTCCAGCAACCAGGCCCGGTGATGCGGAAGGTCTGGATCGAAGTGCTCGACGTAGTCGCCAGCAGGGATCGGGCGGCTCATCGGAACACCCCCCGCCGGCCGGGGGCCAGAGCTGGCTGGTTGTTTGCCAGGGCGGTCTGCATGCCGGAGGGGAAGAACAGGGCGCTGACCGTCATCCAGCGCTCCAGGCAGGCATTCACTTCGCGGGGCGCCTGGATCCAGTTGGGCAGCTCACAGGCGCCGACAAACGCGGTCGAGAAGACGATCTGACCGGTGAGCAGGCCGTTTGACGCGGCTGCACCTAGCAGCCGCAGCAGGGGGTTCATAGAGCCAGAAGGCGGCGGGTCCTCTGGCTCTTGCCACGGGCCTGGCAGGAATCCCATGGGGGCCTCAGCCCGCCCCCACCAGCTGCTGACGCAGGGCGGCAAGGGCCTTCTTCTGAGCCAGAAGAGTCGCCAAGCGCACCTCTCGGTGCGACACCGCCATGGGGCTGATCTGCAGCTGCGCCGCGGCGGCTCGCAGGGAGTGCCCCTCAAGAACTGTGAGCCGCAAGGCAGTGGACTGGGCTGCGGGCAGCTGCTATACCAGCTGCTCCAGCGCCGGCCCGGTGAGGGAGGCCTCCAGCGTGGGCTCAGTGGCGGGAGCCGCCAGCTGCTCCACCAGGGAGGACTCACCGGCGGCGGGAGCATCAAGGCTGGTGTGGCCGAGGGGCCAGGTGCCCTTCTCATGCTCGCGGCGGGAGACGCGGACCAGGCGGACGCGATCGCGCAGGTGGTGCTGCAGAGCCCCGGTGATGCAGCGGCGCAGATAGGGCCCAGCGGGCTCGCCGGCTCTGCAGCGGGGAGCGGAGCGCACCAGGGCTTCTCGGGCTACCTGGATCAGATCCTCCCGCTCCACCAGCGGGAACAGCCGCCGGGCGGTGGCTGAGGCGATGGCATCAGCCAGGGGCAGGTGCTCCAGCACCAGGGCATCGCGGGCACGCAGGGCAGAACGGCTGAGAGCCGGGGGCTGCTGCTGGCGGCGGGGGGAGGAAGCGGGGGAAGCCACCTGAGGGACGGCGGAGAACCCCACCCCCACCGGCTGGCCGCAGCGCCACGGCAAGGACGCCCGACACCGGAGGGCGCATGGCCCGATCCTTGACGCGGCGTGAGGACTGGCCGAGGGATGCGGTGGGTGTGCGCCGGCCCGGTGGTGATTCGCCCCAATGGCCCCGCTACGGTTGAAAGGTCCTAGCCCTCCGGTCCTGCCGGCACGGCCTGTGGTGAATGACCTGCTGACCCTGTGGGACTCGATTGCGGCCGAGCAGAACGGCCCTGAGCTCACCGACGCTGATCGGCAGCTGATCGATCAGCGGTTGGAGCACTTCCTGGCGGAAGGCGACCCGGGCCTCGATGCCGATGCCGCACTGGATGCCATCGAGCAGTCGCTTTGAGCAAGGTGCTGCGCCCCCTGCCAGTGACCGCTGGCTGACCCTGACAGAATGGAACGGGACCACTGACCTGGAGCAGAACTGATGACACAAGCTCTGTCTGCAGCGGTGGCATCCGCGGCCAAGCTCCCGGAAGAGGAGCAGAACGTGCTGGCTGCGATCCTGCTCGAGGAAATGGAATCAGAAGAGCGCTGGAGCGCCCTGTTCGCTGGATCGCAGAATCTGCTGGAGCAAATGGCCAGTGAAGCCATTCAAGATTTCCAGGCTGGCCGGGTGCAGCCCATCGATGAGCTGCAGTGAACTCAGTTACGACTGATCAGTTCAGACAGCTCTATATCCAGGCTCCTCTCGAAAGGAGACGAAAGATCAGGCGCGCTTACCGACTGTGGCAAGAGAACCCGGCACATCCTTCCCTGAGATTCAAGAAGGTCCATACAACGCTTTCGATCTACTCGGCCCGTGTCGATCTCGACTGGCGTGCCGTCGGAGTGCTGAAGGACGGCACGTTGATCTGGTTCTGGGTGGGGTCACACAAGGCCTATGAGGCCTTGCTGCGGTCGCTCTGACGAGCCCTGCGCGCCAGCCATCAACGGCATCCGTGCATCAAACCGCTGCGGCCGTGGCGGCCGGCAGCGACCGTTGCCACTGCTCCAGCCACAGCTCAGGCCGGTAGCGATCCTTTTCCACCCACAGCACCGACAGTTCCGCCGGGCTGTAGAGGCGAAAGCCAGTGAGCACAGCATAGAAGTCGCGCCGGTGCTCCTCTCCCGCCAGGGCCATCAGGTCGTCCAGCGCAACGTGCGCATCGAGCTGGTGCTCCTCGATCAGGGCCTGGAGCTGGCGGCGCCAGCGGCTGCTGAGGGCAGCGGCTTGCCGTGCACCGATCAGAGGAGCTGGTGTGGAGGCAAAGGCGGGTGGCACTGGCCGCAGGCCGCAGTAGCAGGCCCAGAACTCAAGCGGCCCCCAGACCGGCGCAGCGTCATCCCCGATGGGAGTGGCCCCATCAAGCTTGTGGCGCAGCTCGGCATCCCCGATCCGTCCCCAGTCACCGGAGGCGATGCGGCGGTTCAGCTCCCACAGCTGCCAGAAGGCCCGCTGCCGCAGCTCCCCGGCCTTGCCCTGCTCGATCACCGACAGGTTGCCGTAGGAGATCACGAGCGAGGGTTCACCGATCGCCTCGGCCCAGCTGAAGGCGGTGTACTGGGTCCAGCCGTTGCGTCGCCGCCAGTTCAGCAGCATCCGCCCGAAGACTCCCCGGCTCTCTTCCTGCTGCTGGAGCAACACCTCATAGGCGGGGATGGAGGGAATGGGCAGCGGATCTGGCTGCTGGGTGCTGGTCGCACCGAGAGGTGCGCTTGGCAGCGCAGTGCTGCTGGGCGTGGATGGAAGTTGCGTTGCAGTCATGGGGCTCGCCGCTGATGGCGGTGGATGGCACCTGCTCTTGCCAGGCAGCCCAAGCCCCATCCACGGCAGGCAGGAGAAAGCCGGAGGCGGAGGGCCTCCGGCCCCGGGGGCTCAGAGCACCCGCACCTCGGCCTGGGGACCGAGCACCCGCTGCTGATTGGCAGCCAGGATCAGGGCCTGCTCGCGAGGCACGTAGTGCGGCTGGGCGCTGATGTGGCCCTCGCGATCGAGGAAGAGCACCCGCAGCAGCTGGCCGGCGGTATCGAGGAGATGCACCGAGATGATGCGGATCGGGCAGGAGCGGCTGAGGGGAGTGGCGGCCATGGCTGGGCTGGCGAACGACACCTCCGTTCAGCCCCGGTGCCGCCAGCGCCGCGCAAGGGTCGCGCAGCGACTCGCGTCAGCCCTTGCGCGGTGCGCAAGCCGGGGCAGGCCGGGTGGCGTGATCGCCAGAGCCCAGGGGCGTCGACCAGTTCCGCTAAGCCCTTTCCGCGAGTGGCATCAACCAGCTGGTGCCTGGCGGACGACCCCCGAGAAGCCCATCACTACTGGCGGCTGATAGGGCCTGAGCTGCTGCGCCGTGGCTTCCAGGAAGGCCACCAGAATCGTGATCAGCAGGATGTAGTCCCGCAAGGCCGGCTCCAGGGGGCCGTGGGCCGAGGGTGGTTGGGCAGCCAGCACCGTCTCCAGGGGAGCCCAGAGGGGGTTGGTGCGGGCCTCGGCATAGATCTCGGCCAGACGGGCGCTGTGCGCAGGATCAGCCAGCGACGCCGATTCAGCGGAATGGGCAAAGGCGTTGCGCAGCTTCCGCAGAGCAGAGAGAGCCCGCTCCACTGGGGCCTCGATCAGGCCCAGCCGGCGGGCCAGGGCCACCTTGGCGCCGAGAGAACCCAGAGGGCGATCGGGCAGGAACAGACCATCACCACGATTGGGTGCCGGGGCCATCAGGGCCTGAAGCAGGTGCTCAAGGGCGGCATCGACCCTGGCGACACCCACCAGCACTGCTCCACGACCGCGCTCTTCGAGCATCTGCAAAGCAATTCTTCGCGCTGCTTGGGTCCCATCCCCGTGACGCAGCTGAGGGTCCTCACCAGTCATCTAATTCATCTTCTCGAAGAAAGTCTGACGGAAATCAAGTAGTCCTCAACGAAGCTGGGAGCGGAGCCCCTAAATGCCCGCCTTTCCATGCGAGCCCTCAGGAATGATCACGATAGTGGCGACAAAGCGATGACCACCAATAAAGTTAGTAGCCACAAACAATCTTGGCGCTAAGCTCAATAAAGGGAATAGGCGTGAAAATCTTTGTTGACCTTGACGCCGCACAAGCAAGCCGGCTGACAGGGCCAATAAATACAGTCGCAGCCAGCGTGATGCCTGTCATCCAGACGACCAGCCTGTTTTGCCCCCTAGTGATCAGACGCTGCATTTCTTCTGCCTCAACCTGCTGCCTCCCTTGAGCATTCATCGCCTCTTGTATTGTTGCTACTTGCTGAAGGGCGTTGGTTGTATCTTTGATGCCTTCGCGAATCTCCTCGAGATCAGAAGCCGCATCCGCGAGCATCCCCCAGCGTGAGTTCTGCAAGCTTGCAATGTCACGAACCGCGCCATCAAGATTGATGTTTGTACTGCTGACCCCTAGCGATGAACCTATGGGCTTTTGCGAGGCGCCACCAAGCCCACCAGCAATACCCCTGTTAAGTGTATTTATCTGAGAGTCTATTGCCAAAAAACCATCGCCAAGACCTCTAAAAGGGCTAAGGGTGTCCTGGAGCATCTTGGAGCGCTTTTTCCAGTCATCTCGGAACTGGATCATCAGAAGATTCAGCACTTGCTTGACATCAAGCGGATCAGCGTCATCCCCGGAGTCATCCTTAATGAAG
>JBIIJA010000084.1:0-7810 GCA_044234195.1 Cyanobium sp.
ACTCCACATTCTGGAGATCATCGATGGCCTTGGTTTCCTCCTGAGCCGACGCCATGTCGACGAAGGCGAAACCACGCTTGCGACCAGTGTCGCGGTCGAGGGGGAGGCTGCACTTGCTCACGGAGCCGTACTCAGCAAAAAGTTGTTGGAGATCTTCCACTTCGGCATCGAAGGAAAGATTGCCGACGTAAATGGTCATAAAACAGAAAAATGTAGGGACAGATTCGTCGAAATCCCTGGAGAAAGTCGCTGGCCTTGGGGAGAAATCTTATGGAGCTCGCCGCACTGGGTCGAAACTGGCTGAAGAGTGTTCGTTGAATCAGTTTCACCCTACAGCAGAGCGAATGGCCCCAGGACCGTCCCCCATCTGGCGGTTCTCCGCGTCAGGCACCCAGTCGCTCGCGGGTGGAGGCCGTGATCTCCTCCCGGGTCGGCGCTGGCAGGGGCTGATGACGTCCCCCCCCATGGAGCGCCAATTCCGCCGCCATGGCGGATGGCACATGCCGACTGCTGGTATCGATCACCAGCAGCTCCATCCCTAGCCTCTGGATCGCCGAAGCGATGTCCAGCACCTCCTGACGAATCTCCGCCAACGCGGCCCCTTGCTGCTCCTCGTGGCTAGGGGAGGTCAGTGCTTGGCTCAAGGACACATTGGCCTTGCCGTCGCTGATCAGCACGATCAAGATGGGGCCAACATCCTTCGACTGGCGAGCGTTCACCCCCACCCGCACCGCTAAGGCCAGGCCGTGGGCCAAGGGAGAGCCGCCGCCGCAGGGGAGCCGGGCCAGCCGCCGGCTGGCAGCGGTGATCGAGCGGGTGGGGGGGAGTTGCACCTCGGCCCGCCGGCCGCGGAAGGTGATCAGAGCCACCTGGTCGCGGCTGCGGTAGGCCTCCGTCAGCAACTGCAGCGCCGCCCCCTTCGCCGCTTGCATCCGGTTGAGGGCCATCGAGCCGGAGGCATCCACCACGAAGATCACCAGCGCTCCGGCTTTGCGCACCAACTGTTTCACCCGCAGGTCGTCCTCCCGCAGCAGCAGCTTTGGCCCCTGGCGCCCCTGGCGGGACCCCTGCCGCTGCCGCCTGGCCCGCTGGTGGGGTGCGGCGGCCCGCAAGGTGGCATCGATCGCGATGTGGTGGATGGGGCCATGGGGCAAAAGGGGCTTGACGTAGCGGCCCCGATCGGGAGAGCGCACCAGGCCCCCACCGCCGGCTCTGCCGAGGCGTTGCTGGCTCCTGGTCGTCTGGGCCAGCAGATGGGGATCGAGGAGCACACCCTCAGGGGAAAACAGGAACGTGTCGGGGATGGCCTCGCTCGAGGGCTGTTCTGGCGCGGAGTCGGGGGGTGGGGGCTCCTGGTCTGGCGTGTGGTCAGCGGCGGGCTCGCCCTGGGGTTCCCCGGGGGGTGGGGGTTCCGTCTCCGGGGGCCTGGCCAGAGCCGCCGAGCGGGGCAGGATCACCAGCTTCACGGCCAGCCGCAGATCGGCGGGTTCCACCTGGGGGCGCCCCTCCAGGGCGGCCTGGACCCGGGCCAACCGCACGGCGAAAAGATCGCCGCGGTGTCCCTCCACCCCGGCGCGGATTCCCTCCTCCACCAGATAGCGCACCTGGGGTGCCGTCAGGCTGACTCGCCCCAGCAGGCGGCGGGCGGCAACGATCTGCCGTTGCAGGTCGAGCAGGCCGGGGCCATGGCGCTGCCAGAAGGCACGTGGATCGGCGGCCTGCTCCAGCACCCGCTCCACGGCCTCCACCCGCTCATCCAGGCTCAGGGGCGTGTCGGCGGAGAGCACCAGGGCCAACCGATCGATCAGATGGGCTCGCACCTCCCCCTCGGCCGGGTTGTAGGTGGCGATCAGCAGGGGGCGGCAGGGATGCTGAAAGCTGATCCCCTCCCGCTCCACCCGGTTGATGCCGCCATCCACCACCGTGAACAGCAGATTGGCCAGACCCGGATCCAAGAGGTTGAGCTCATCGACATACAGCACGCCCCGATGGGCCTCCGCCAATAGGCCCGGCTGAAACACAGGTCGCCCCCGCCGGATCGATGCGGCCACATCGACCGATCCGAGCAGGCGATCTTCGCTCACCCCCAGGGGCACCTGCACAAAAGGGGCGGGTCTGAGGATGCTGACGGGCGTGCGGCTGATCGTGGCGCGATGGGCCCAGGTGGCATCGTCCCAGTCGCCGGGATTGGCTGGGTCGGCATTGCAGCAGGAGCGGCGGATCACCCGGATCGGCGGCAGCAGAGCGTGCAGGGCACGGGCCAGCACCGACTTGGCCGTTCCCCGGCGCCCGGCGATCACGATCCCACCCAGGTGCGGATCCACCGCCAGCAACAGCAAGGCTCGTCGAATCGCCTCCTGGCCCACCACGGCATTGAGGGGAAAGGCCCGGGGGCTTTCGGCAGGGGATGGAGCGGAGCTGGGCGGGGTTGCCACTACGTTTCCGCCGCCACGGCCACCCCCTCGAGTTCGGCGTCGGTGAGGTCGTAGAGGTTGCGAAGTTGGTCAAGTTTGTCCGCAGGGGCGTTCCACAGGCCCCGGCTGTGGGCCTCCAGCATGCGGCCCACCACGTTGCGGAAGGCCTCGGGGTTGGCCTGGCGCAGGTGTTGGGCCATCGCCGGATCCAAGGCATAGGTGTCGGCGGCCTGGTCGTAGACCCAGGGATCCTTGAAGCCAGAGGTGCCGCCCCAGCCGATCAGGGCCGTCATTCGCTGGGAGATCTCATAGGCCCCACCCGATCCCATGGCCGCCATCGCCTGGGCCCAGCGGGGATTGAGCAGCTTGGTGCGGTATTCCAGCCGCAGCAGCTCCTCCAGATCCCGCGGAGTGGTGTCGCGGGAGAACGACTCCACGAAACTGGCCGCCACCCGGCCCCCTGGCTTCCAAGCCTGTTGGGCCACCTCGGCGGCCCGTTTGAGCCCACCGGTGTTGGCGTAATACTCCTGGATGTCGGTCAGGCCGTATTCCACCGAATCGATCTGTTGCACCACGCGGTCGGTGCTGCGCAGCAGGGCGGCCAGCACTTGGGGCCGGGCTTCCCCCTTATCCGCCCGGCCATAGCTGAACACGTTGCGGCCCTGCCAGGTGTCCGCCAACTCTTCGCCGCTCTCCCAGTTGGCATCGGTGACCCGCTCGTTCACCAAGGAGCCGAAGTCGCCCGCGGGATTGGAAAAGAGCCGAGCGGTGGGGTTGGCGATGCCCTCGGCGCTCAGTTGCAGGGCATGGCGGCGGATGGTATTGCGCTCTGGCGGCTCATCGGCCTCTGCCGCCCGGCGGAACAGGTCGTCGAGCAGCTCGACGATGTTCACAAAGCTGTCGCGGAAGATGCCGGAGAGGTTCACGAGCACGTCGATGCGTGGGTGGTCGAGGCTGTCCAGGGGCCGCAGGTCGTAGCGCACGATCCGCCCGGTGCTCTCCTTCACCGGCTCGGCCCCCACCAGCTCCAGCAGAATGGCAAGGGATTCGCCTCGGGTCTTGATCGCATCCAGACCCCAGAGCATCACCGCCACGGTCTCGGGCCAGGCGCCGTTGTTCTGAGCCCGATGCTGTTCGAGAATCCGCTGGGCGATCTCTCGGCCCCGCACCATGGCGCCTGGCGAGGGCATGCGATAAGGGTCGAGGGCATGGATGTTGCGGCCTGTGGGCAGCACCCCGGGGCCATCGCGCAACAGGTCGCCACCGGGGGCCGGCGGGACGTATTGGCCGCCGAGGCCATCGAGCAGGTGGTCGAGCTCCTCGGTGCTGCGCTCCAGCAGCTGGCAGACCCGCAGGGCCTCCAGCACGTGCCTGGTTCGGTCCTCCCCTTGGGCTTCCTCTGAACCAGCGTTCTGGGGTGGGGAGGGGGCCATCCTTTCGGCTTCGCTTCCGCTGGGATGGCGCCGCTCCAGCTCCGCCGCCTGGGCCCGAAGCCCCGCCTCATCTGTGGCCGGCGTCAGCGCGCTGATCGCCTTCAGCAGCGCCTCTGGCAGAGCCGGGCCCACATAGGCCTTGAGATAGGCCAGGCGCTCCGCCCCATCGGGGGGCTGGCCGAGGGTGTGCAGGCCGCTGGAGAACAGCCGCCCCTCCAGCAGCTGCAGGTAGGCGGCCAGGCGCACGATCCAGGCGTCGAAGGCCTGCTGGTTGTCCTTGGCGTTGTCGGGGGCTGGACAGTCGGCATCGAGGCCGCTGTCGCTCACCTGCTTGAGGATCCCCTCGGCCAGGGGGGCATGGCGGATCGGATCCTGGCGGTATTCGGCGATCAGATCCCGCAGGGCGATCAGCTCCCGGTAGAGCCCGGCTCGGCCATAGGGAGGCACGTTGTGGGAGACGATCACGCCATAACCGCGCCGTTTGGCAAGCATCGATTCCGAGGGGTTGTTGGCTGCGTAGAGGTAGAGATGGGGGAGGTTGCCCAGCAACAGGTCGGGCCAGGAGTATCCCGTGTTGCCCAGGGGCGAGCCCGGCAGCCACTCCACCGTGCCATGCATGCCGAAGTGGAGCACCACATCGGCCTGGAGGCCATGCTGCAACCAGCCATAGAAGGCGGCGTATTGGGGGTGGGGGGTGAGGTCCCGCTCGTACATCAAGCGCATGGGATCGCCCGCCACCCCCAATGGTGGCTGCACGCCGATCCAGACGTTGCCCAGCTCCACCCCACCGAGCAGGAAGCGGCCTGCCAGGGTGCGGATGCCTGTGTCCCCCAGCGGTCCCCATTGCTTCTCGATCCGGCTGCTGTGCAGCGGCCCCAGCCATTGCCGCAAGGTCTCCACCGTCACGCTGGCGCCGGTCCAATCCTCGAAACGCTCCCCCTCTGGAATGCGGCTCACCCAGGTTTCATCAGCCTCCTTCACTTGGCGGATCAGCTCCTCGCCACTGGCCGGTAGGGGGCCGACCCGGTAGCCCTGCGCTGCCAGGGCTCTCAGCAGGGCCATCAGGGAGTTGGGCACATGGAGCAGGGCGGCGGTGCCGGTGGCGCCGTAGCCGGGAGGGAAGCCGTAGAGCACAATCGCCACGCGCCGCTCGGCGGGGGGCTTGCGGCGCAAGGCAATCCAGCCGTTGAGCCGACCGGTGAGCCGTTTGAGCCGTTCGGGAATGAGATAGATCCGCTGGCCCACCAGTCCACCTAGGGGCACAGGATCGATGGCGCCATCGAGCTCCGGCAGGGCGAACAACACCACGCTCTGGAGGCCGCCGATTCCCTGGCGGGTCCAGGAGTGCAGGTCTTGGATCAGCAGGGGCGCGGCCACCACATAGGGCACGTTTTTGGCCCGCAGGATGCGTTGGGCCACCTCCTCGCGGCGTCCCGCCTCCATGGACCCTGCCGGACCGCCCACCAGGGGAAAGCCGATGGTGGAGACAATCGCCTCCACCTCCACGGCCTGCCGGCGCGCGCCGCTGGCCTCCCCGTTGGCGCCGCTGAGGCTGGCCCGTTCACTGGCACTGCTCATCCAGTCGCGCACGGCCATGTGCCCCTCCACGCCGTTGATGAACACTGGCAGCGGCACCAGCCGCGCCGCCTCGAAGGCGCGGATCAGCTGGGGGATGTAGGGCTGGTCTGTGATCACATGCTTGCGGTAGAGCAGAAGCCCCACCACTGGCCAGTGCTCCTGAGCCGGCGTGCTCTCCGGGCGGTGGCGCCCAAACCAAGCCAGGTAGTCGCGGGGGGATTGGAAGACGCCCTCATGGTCGGGATGGCACAGCCCAAGATCGGGCGTTTCCCGCAGCCGGGGGATCGCGCTGGGCTTCAGCCCCAGCCCATGGCGTGCGAGATAGAGGAACAGGGCGGTGATGTTCTCGCTGCCGCCCCCATTCCAATAGCGGTAGAGGATCAGCCAATGGCGCAGATCCTGGGCCCTTCGCGAGGGGAGGAAGCGCAACAGTTTGGGCCCCACTTTGAGGAAGCCCACGTAGGCGGCCAGCTTGTCTTCCTCCCGGCCACTTCCGAATTTGGCCAGCAGGGCCTGGATGGGCCGGGGCATGCCGGCGCCGCTGCCACCGATCGTGAAGCGGCCAAAACAGGTGAGTGCCATCAGCTCAAGGGCCGATTCGAACACCAGTCGGATCGGGATCGCGGCCACGTGTTGGCGCAGCCACTCCACCTGGTCGAAATCAAAGATCAGGCTGGCGAAGAAGGCATCGGCGTTGGCCAGTGCTCCCGCCACCGTCTCGGGCCGCTCCACCAGATCCCGATCGCTGAAGACGGCCACTTCCAGCTCAGGGCACTGGGCCATCGCCCGCTCAGCGGCCTGGCGATACAGGCCGGCATTGAACGTTTCAAAGCCGGCCAGGAGCACGATGCGTTTCATCTCTGATCCCCCAGCGCTATGGCCGAATGATGGGAAAGCTCGTTGGCGCATCTGTGGCCGCTGGTCGCCCGCCCATGGGGGAGCACCAGCAGCAGCAGGCGATTGCCCTCCGGATCCAGCATCCAGGCTTCTGCTCCAAATGGCTCCAGGCGTGGGGGATCCAGCACCGAAGCGCCCAGGGCAAGGGCGGAATCCATCCACATCTTGAGCAGTGCCTGGGGATCCTCCCCATCGGCCTGCCGTTGCAGGCACAGCGCCAACCGGCCCTGTCGCCGGGGTTGGGGCCGGCTCCGGGCCGGGCGATAGACCTCCAGAAAGCCCCCAGCCACCCAGGGCACCCGCCAATGGGTGTCGCTCCCTCCCCGCTGCGGCCCAGCGTCCAGCAGGGCGCCATAAAAGTGGGCCAGAGCCTTGGGATCATCGGCTGCCAACACGATCGAGCCCCCCATCTCCCTCCCCCTGGCTGTGGCTCAGGCACTTCTTGAGACGCAGGGCGTCTTGTTGGAGCCCCATGCCTCCATGATGACCTGTCCCGATCGTCAAGGATGCAACGGTGCGCAGACTTCTTCAAGCTGCAGGGCGGCACGGGGCGCTGGTGGTCATCCTCGGCTTGGTTCTTGGCTTTGTGCATCCGGGTTTGGCGGAGGCAGCGAGGCCCCTATTGGCACTGGCTGTGCTGATCTTCACTTTTGGTTCGTTTTTGAAGCTCGATTCGGGAGCGGCTGCCCAAGAGTGGGCGCGGGCCCCCTTGAGCCTCCTTGTGGCGTTGTGGTGCGCGATCGGGGTGCCCGCAGCCACGGCCCTGGTCCTGGCCCTCGTCCATCTGGATCCTGCTCTTGCCCAGGGGGTGCTGCTCTGGGCAGCAGTCCCCACGAGTGCGGCCTCCGTCGCCTTCGCTGCGATTCTCGGCTTGTCGCCATCCCTGGCGCTGGTGGCGACGGTGGTGGGCACAGCGGCGGCGCCGCTGTTGATGCCCCTGCTGGTGGCGATCACAGGCAGCGGCATCGCCCTGGTGGCGGATCCGCTCCAGATGTGTCTGAAACTGCTCTCGCTTCTGGGCGGCGCCGCCGTGCTCGCCTTTTTGGCCCGACGCTTGGCCGGTCGCTTCATCGCGGCCAATCCCGATGTCATGACGGGGATCGCGGTCCTGGCCCTGGTGTTGGCCGGCCTGGGGTCGATGCGTGGCGTGCAGGCGGCGTTTGTCGCTGAACCCCTGCGGGTGCTCGCGCTCTTGCTGCTCGCCTATGGACTGCTGTTTGGCGCGCAGGTGTGCGGCACCCTCATTTTTTGGCCATGGCTGGGTGCCAAGGGGGCGCTGACGGCTGGCCTGGCTAGTGGCACACGCACCATCACCCTGGCCTGGGTGGTGCTCGGTCCAGATGTGTCCCACATGGCCGACCTGTTCCTGGCCATGGCGATGGTGGCCAAATACACGGCACCGGCCTTGATGGGCGCCGTCGTCACGAGCCTGCTCAGGGAGCCAGCCCTGTAAACCGGCAGGTCGGGATGAGCTGAGCTGGAGAGAGG
>JBIIJA010000415.1:0-2524 GCA_044234195.1 Cyanobium sp.
CTCGAGCACATCAATGGGCTCTTTGAGGCCCTCGCGGGCGATGGCGTCCATCAAGGCAGACACCTTGGCCTCATCGAGGCTGCGCTGCAGCGGGCGGCGGATGGAGGCCAAGGGGAGGGTGGCAAGGCGCATCAGACACTCTCTAACTCATAGTCACTCCGTTTTAGCGCCGGCTCGCCCCGCTTGGGGGTCGGTGGCCTCGGCGGAATCAGGGGCAGGCGTTGGCCGGTGGCGGGCCGCTGTGGCAAGCGGTTACAGCCTTCCCCAGGCCGGCCCGGCCACGCCAGAGGCGTCGGTACAGTCGCCAGTGCCAGCATCCGTGCCGTTCCATGGCCGTCGCCAGCCTCTCCCCGCTTTCTTCGGCCGGGCCTCTCACCCGCCTGCACCGCTTTCTCCGCGGCCTGATGGCCCTGGCGATCGTGGCCCTGCTGAGTGTGTCGCTTGTGGCCTGCGACGGCGGCAGGAACAAGGCGGCCGTGCTCAGCCCGGATGACATCGCCGCGATCACCCGCCAGGCCGAGGGCTTCCTGGCCGCTCGCGATCGGTTGCCCGAGCTGGCAGCCCTGGTGAACAAGCGCGATTGGACCTTCACCCGCAACCTCATCCACGGGCCGATGCAGGAGGTGGGGCGCCAGATGCTTTACATCAACAGGCGCCTGCTCCCCTCCGAGCAGGCCGAAGCCAACAAGCGGGCCAACAACCTCAAAGCCGCCCTGGCCGACCTGGATGAAGCCGCCCGTGTGCAAGATGCCGATGCCCTGCGCAAGGGGTACATCAAGGTGGCCAGCAGCTTCGGGCTCTATGCCCAGATCCTGCCCCAACCTGTGCAAGAAGCCCTCAAGCAGGTGTGAACCCTGGACAGCCTTCCCACTCCGTGATCGTGGTGGGGGGAGGGCTCGTGGGGGTGGCCTGCGCCTGGTGGCTGCAGCGGCGGGGCCACCAGGTGTTGCTGCTGGATGCCGCTGAGGGCGATGGCGGCAGCGTCGCCGCCCTGGGAGTGCTCATGGCCCACGTGTTTCACCGCTCCAGCGGGAGGGCCTGGAGGCTGCGGCAGCAGAGCCTGGCTCTCTGGCGGGCCTGGCGCCAGGAGCTGGAAAGCCGGGGGCGGCCCATCGCCTGGCGGGGGGGGCTGCTCCTGGTGGCCGCCAATGGGGCGGAGGCGGAGCGCCAGCGTTGGCTGCAAAGCGAGCGAAGCAGGCAGGGCATCCCGCTGGAGTTGTGGCCGCCCGAGAGGATCGAGGCGTTGGCACCCTCCCTTCCAGGGCCATCCCATGGGGCGCTGCACTCCCCCCTGGATGGCCAGTTGGACCCACGGCAAGCGATGGAGGCCCTCCACAGCGACGCCACCGCCAGCGGTCTCGCGAGTCGCACCGAAAGGGTGGTCGCCCTGGAGCCCCGCCCGACCGGCACGGGGGGATGGAGGGTGGTGCTGGCCTCCGGGATGCGGTTGGAGGCCGAGTGGATCCTGCTCTGCTCGGGGGTGAGCAGTGCAGCCCTCCTGGGATCCCTTCTCAGGGAGGGTGCCGGAGATGAAGGGCCGCTCTTGGAGCCCGTGCTGGGGCAGGCCGTGGAGTTGGAGTTGCCAGGCTCGCTCGCGGCAGAAGGCTGGAATTGGCCTGGGGCCTTGGGGTGGCAGGGGAGGACTCTGGTGCCCCGGCCCGACCTGCCCGGTGGCCGGCGCTTCTGGCTGGGCGCCACCTTGGAGCCAGGCCGCCAGGCCGATCCCCAGGCCTTTGCAGACCTGCGCAGCCTGGGGGGTCAGGGGCCCCCTTGGCTGCAAGAGGCGCGGGAGCTGAGGCGGTGGCAAGGCCTGCGGAGCCGGCCCGTGGGCCGACCCGCCCCGCTCCTGGAGCAGGTGGCCCCAGGGCTGCTCCTCGCCACGGGGCACTACCGAAATGGCGTGTTGCTGGCGCCGGCCACGGCCCAATGGGCGGCGCATCAGGTGGAGGGAGGGGATAGCGGAGGCTAAAAAAACCTCCCGTCTGGCAGACGGGAGGCTGGAACTCCGCAGGGCGAAAGGAGGCGCGGGCCTATTTGCTCTCGGTGAACTCCGCGTCGATCACATCGTCGGCGGAGGGGCCGCTGCTGGCACCGTTGCCACTGGATCCGTTGCCCCCTGGGGCACCGGAAGCGGCACCGGCGTTTTGGTAGACCGCGGCGCCGGCGGAGTAGAGGGCCTGCTGGAGCTGCTCAAGCACCGTCTTGATGGTGGCGGTGTCGTCCTTCTCCACGGCTTCCTTGAGCTGGGCGGTGAATTGCTCCACCGTGGCCTTGTCCTCGGCACCCACCTTGTCGCCCAGTTCGCCGAGCTGCTTTTCGGCCTGGTAGATCAGGGTTTCCGCCTGATTCTTCAGGTCGATCTTCTCGCGCTTCTCCTTGTCGGCCGCGGCATTGCTCTCGGCATCCTTCACCATGCGGTCCACCTCGTTTTCACTGAGGGTGGAGGCGCCAGTGATGGAAATGCTCTGCTCCTTGCCGCTGCCCTTGTCCTTGGCGGTGACGCTGAGGATGCCGTTGGCATCGA
>JBIIJA010000195.1:0-4846 GCA_044234195.1 Cyanobium sp.
CGATGTCCTTTTCATCCAAGCCGGACGACGCCGTGATCTGCACCTGCTGCTGCTTGCCCGTGGCCTGGTCCTTGGCGGACACATGGACAATGCCGTTGGCGTCGATGTCGAAAGTGACCTCGATCTGGGGCACGCCGCGCTGGGCTGGGGGGATGCCATCGAGACGGAAGGTGCCGAGCGATTTGTTGTCGCTGGCCATTTCGCGCTCACCCTGCAGCACGTGGATTTCCACGTTGGTCTGACCGTCCACCGCGGTGGAGTACACCTCCATTTTCTTGGTGGGAATGGTGGTGTTGCGGCTGATCATCTTGGTCATCACACCGCCGAGGGTCTCCACTCCAAGGGAGAGCGGGGTGACATCCAGCAGAAGAATGTCCTTCACGTCTCCGGCAAGCACGCCGCCCTGGATCGCGGCACCCACCGCCACCACCTCATCGGGGTTCACGGTCTGGTTGGGATCTTTGCCGGTGATGCGCTTCACCAGCTCCAACACGGCGGGGATGCGGGTGGATCCACCCACCATCACCACCTCATCGAGTTCGGCGGCGCTGAGCTTGGCATCCTTCAGGGCCTGCTCCACCGGCACGCGGCAACGATCGATCAGCCGGCTGGCCAGCTCCTCAAATTTGGCCCGGGTCAGGGTGAGGTCGAGGTGCTTGGGCCCTTCAGGGGTGGCAGTGATGAAAGGCAGATTGATCTCACTCTGGGTGGCACTGGAGAGCTCGATCTTGGCCTTCTCGGCGGCTTCCGTGAGACGCTGCAAGGCCTGCTTGTCGCTCCGCAAGTCGATGCCTTCGTTGCCCTTGAAGGTGTCGGCCAGGTAGTCGACGATCACCTTGTCAAAGTCATCACCGCCCAGATGGGTGTCCCCACTCGTGGAGAGCACCTCAAACACCCCATCACCCACTTCGAGGACGGACACGTCGAAAGTGCCGCCACCGAGGTCGAAGACCAAAATGCGCTCATTGCTCTTCTTATCGAGACCGTAGGCCAGGGCCGCAGCCGTGGGCTCGTTGATGATGCGCAGCACTTCGAGACCAGCGATCTTGCCAGCATCTTTGGTGGCCTGGCGCTGGGAATCGTTGAAATAGGCGGGAACGGTGATCACCGCTTGGGTGACGGTTTCACCCAGATACTTACCTGCATCTTCTGCGAGTTTGCGCAGCACCTCAGCGGAAATTTCCTCGGGGGCGAATTGCTTGTTGAGCACCGGAGCCTTCAACTTGACGTTGGAGCCGGCTTTCTCAACGGTGTAACTCACCTCTTTGGATTCCTCGTTCACCTCATCGACGCGGCGACCGATGAAACGCTTCACCGAGTAGAAGGTGTTCTCAGGGTTCATCACCGCTTGGCGCTTGGCGATCTGGCCGACCAATTTGTCCTGGTTTTTGGTGTAGGCCACCACTGAAGGGGTTGTACGGAACCCTTCCGCGTTGGCGATCACCGTGGGCTTGCCGCCCTCCATGACGGCCACGCAGCTGTTTGTCGTGCCGAGGTCAATGCCAACGACTTTTCCCATGGGTTCCCACCTCCTGAAGTGGATGAAATGCGGACTGAATGCATCTTCATCAGTGGGCCCCTTGACAGGCCAGGCGAGGTTCCCGAACCCGCGCCGTACCTTTCATGTCAGGGCCTAGGGTCAAAGCCGTTATCTGGCGCCAAGAGGAGCGTGATGGCCAGCCCACCACCAGCTTCCGTGACGGCCGCCACCGCCCTGGTCGCCGTGCTGGGCGACCCCGTGCGCCACTCCCTCTCCCCCGCCATGCACAACGCGGCCCTGCGGGAGCTCGGTCTCGACTGGGTGTATCTGGCGCTGCCCACCCCCTCCGCCAGCCTGGCCCAGGTGCTGGAGGTCCTCGCCGCCCTCGGCTGCCGTGGCCTCAACATCACCCTTCCCCACAAGCAAGCGGTGGCGGGCCTCGTGGCGGAGCGCACCGCCCTGGCGGAGCGGGTGGGAGCCGTCAACACCCTGGTGCCCCGCCAAGAGGGCGGCTGGCTCGGCACCAACACCGATGTAGAGGGCTTCCTCGCTCCCTTGCGTGGGACCCCCCCCCCGGCGTGCGCCCTGGTGCTCGGCAGTGGCGGCAGTGCCCGGGCTGTGATCGCGGGCCTAGTGACCCTTGGTGCGGAGCGCATCGGCGTGGCCGGCCGCAGGCCTGACGCCCTGGCCGCGCTACTCCAGAGCTGCGGTTCCTGGGCCCCCGGCCTGAAGCCGGTGGCCTGGCTTCCGTCGGTGGGCCCTTTGGCCCACTGGCTGGCGGAGGCGGATCTGGTGGTGAACACCACTCCGGTGGGCATGGCCTCCGCCACCACCACCAACGAGGAGCTGCACTGCCCCCTTTCCCAGGAGGAACTCAACCGTTTGCGGCCGACGGCGACGGTGTATGACCTGATCTACACGCCACGGCCCACGGCGCTGCTGCGTCAGGCCGCGGAACGAGGATGCCGAACCCTCGACGGCCTTGAGATGCTCGTGGAGCAAGGCGCCGCGGCCCTGCGGCTATGGAGCGGTATCGAGGCCATCCCGGTGGCAACGATGCACAAGGCCGCTGAAGAGGCGCTGAGAAGCGGCTGAGAGGGCAGCGGGCCGATTCCGGAAGGATGAAGACCATCAACATGGGATCAACCTGACCAGTGTGGCCGCCCTTCGCAGCCCCGCCAGGGCCAGATTGTCCACCGGCGAAGAAAGCCCGAAGACCGATCTGGCCTTAAAGTGAACAACTCTCAAAAATGCATAGCATGAAAGTTGATCACTCGCCAGCCCAATCTTCTGTCCTGTCGAAGCTGGCGCCAGGTCATCTGCTTTCTTGGGCAAATCAACGTTTTTGGATCCCTTTTCATACATCGGTCAACACCTCCACAAGAAAATCCATTCGCCTGACCAGAGCCTGGGCCGCCAGCGCCTCCTCAAATTCCCCGAAAGGCATCAGTGCCAACTATGCCGTTCTCAATCGGGAACTCCACGAGTCGAATCCAAGCTATGGCACCCACGGCTGCCAATGGGCGCCAAAGGTTGAAGAACTAGCTCGCAAATTCAACGGTAAAGATGTTCTCGATTACGGCTGCGGCAAGCAAACCCTTGCCAAAGCTCTTGCCTCCAGCAATCTGCAAGTCAATGGCTACGACCCTGCGGTGCCAGGCCTGATGAAACGCCCCACCCCCTGCGACGTGGTGGTATGCACAGACGTTTTGGAACATGTGGAACCTGAATTCATCGATAACGTGTTGGACGATTTGGCCCGCTGCACCATCAAGGTGGCCCTCGTCACCGTGGCCACTCGACCTGCCTTGAAAATCCTGGCGGATGGGCGCAATGCCCACCTCACCGTGCAGCCCTTCGCCTGGTGGCAACAACGTTTTGAAAACCGCTTTGACATCGTCGAGATCAATGAGCTGCCCAACTTCGAGTTTTCTTTGGTTCTTCAGCCCCTGGGTTCTCGAAAAGCCTGAATCCTCAGGATGGAAGCCAATGCAAACCAGGGCAACGCAGAGGCCCTAGCGTGATTTTTTCCTTGCCCTCCCATCGGGCCCCCTCATGGACACCCCCCCACTCTGGCAAAGGTTGCTTGCGGCTCTCGCCTACACCTTGCCGTGGAGTGACGCATTGGGGTTTGGCAAGCCCCTGCTGAGCCAATTCCCCTGGATGGGTGTCCTCGCCCTTCCCGCCTTGCCCATGCTGCAATTCGAACAACTCTTTTCCATGGGTGGCTTCGGCTTGGGGGGGTTGTTGCTGTTTTTACTGCTCTACGGCGCCGTAGTTCGCAACCCACAAGTGCCTTACATGGTGCGCTTCAACGTGCTGCTGGCCTTGCTGATTGACATCCTCCTCATCGTCTTGCAACTGGCGATGGAAATCCTCCTGCGGCAAACCTTCGGCAACACCCTCCTGCTCCGGACCCTGGACAACACCATTTTTCTAGGCACCATCCTTCTGTTGGGCTTTGCCTTGGTGGAGTGCCTGCGGGGCAAAGAACCCGATGTGCCGACCCTCTCCGAAGCCGTGCGCATGCAATTGTTTTGACTGAATCGGCGCTGGTGGCCTCCCCAGCGTCTCCCCGAGGGGCTCCAGCCACCCACGGGCGTGAACCAAGACGATGCACCCCAGCAGCCATAGAGGCTGCTAATCCGCTCCCACCACCTGAACCCGCAGCTGATGCTGCCGCTGATAGTAGAGAATTTTGTCCGTGAAATCTTTGGCCTCTCCTGGAGAAGAGGCCTGCTGATCGTTAATGGCAACAACGAAAAGTGGGCGGATGGGAAGAGCCATCGACAACATCACCTCAATCACATATGGCACGGTGGATGTCACCCCAAAAAAAACAGTCGCAAACCCATTGAGAACCCGAGGCAAAATCAGCTCAGGTGGCAACTCCTCAGACCAACACACCGCATTTTCAAGAAGAAACTGATTGTTTTTCTCGGAAACACAGTGCGGCAGATAAGTTGCATTGAAAACATTTGCTTCGCCAACCTGATCAATCACCACAGACCAATCAATCCATTTGCTGGCGATAATCAAATCCTTTTTTCTGTCATCAGCAGCAGCAGAGTCAGGCTGGCTATCCGCAAATGGGCGACATTGCTCAAGAGGGCCAACGAGTTGTTCAACAAAAAAATCATAAGACTGACTAATTGATACCATGTTTTTACCCTGCTTTTTTGACCAGAGAAATCGATAATCCCAGGAAATCATTTCCTCTGGAGAACAAGTAATGTAATTCATCTTCCAAGGTGCTGTCTGTAGAGACATGGCGCCAATTCCATCATCATAAAAACGCACCATGCCAATCTTATTCAGGAGCCTCAAAAGATTATATTGCTTGGCGGGGAACAAATATGGAGAAAT
>JBIIJA010000085.1:0-7758 GCA_044234195.1 Cyanobium sp.
GTCTCGGGGCGGCGCGGCTGGCCCTGGATCGGCTCGCTCCTAGCGGAGACCTGGAGCCACCTCAACTGTCGCCGTAGCGGCGCACAAACCAGCTCTTCACCAGCTGGGTGAGGCAGGCATAGGCCAGAAGAATCGCCGCCAGCCAGCCAAAGTAGGCCGCTGGCAGGGGCACCAGCCCCAGCCCTGGGCCGATCGGCGAGAAGGGGATGGCGATGCCGATGGCCATCACCACCAGGGTGATGAGGGCCATCAGGGGCTCGGGATTGCTTTGCAGAAAGGGGATGCGAGCCGTGCGGATGATGTAGACAATCATGGTCTGTGTCAGCAGGCTTTCCACAAACCAGCCACTTTGAAACAGACTCTGCTGGCTCGGCGAGTTTGCGCCAAAAACAAACCACAACACCGCAAAGGTGGCGTAGTCGAATAGGGAGCTCACCGGCCCAAGAACCAACATGAAATGCCGGAGTTCAGGGAGTTTCCACTGCCGGGGTTTGGCGAGATACTCTGGATCAACCCGGTCGAAGGGAATCCCGGTTTGCGAAAAATCATAGAGGAGATTATTGAGCAAAATCTGGATGGGAAGCATTGGCAAAAAAGGCAGAAACATGCTCGCGCCAAGCATGCTGAACATGTTGCCAAAGGCCGAGCTTGTTCCCATTTTGATGTACTTACTGATGTTGCCAAAGGTGCGGCGTCCCTCGCGAACGCCCGCCAGCAGCACCAGCAGGCTTTTCTCCAGCAGCACGATGTCTGCCGATTCCTTGGCGATGTCGACTGCGGTGTCCACTGAGAGGCCGATGTCGGCCTCCCTTAGGGCAGCGGCGTCGTTGATGCCGTCGCCAAGAAAGCCCACCACATGGCCCTTCCCCCGCAGCACGCGGATGATTCGGGCTTTGTCGAGGGGGGCGAGCTTGGCGAAGATCGTGGTGCCCTCCACCTGCTGGGCCAGGGCGTCGTCCTCCATGGCCTCCACCTCACGGCCCAGCAGCACCCCCTCCACCTCCAGCCCCACATCGCGGCAGGTTTTCCTGGCGATCACGGGGTTGTCGCCCGTGAGCACCTTCACCGCCACCTGACCCTCCTTGAGCAGCCGCAGGGCTTCGGCGGCGGAATCCTTGGGGGGATCGAGGAAGGCGATCAGGCCCACCAGGATGAGATCGGCCTCATCGGCCAGGGAATAGGGCCCAGGTTGGAGTGGCACCTCCTTGTAGGCCACGGCGATCACCCGCAAGCCGTCGTCATTGAGAGCGGCATTGAGTCGCAACACCGCGTGGCGGCTGTCGTCCTCCAGGGGGCGCACGGCGGAGCCATCCAGCAGGCGGCTGCAGATGGCCAGGGTTTCCTCCACCGCACCCTTGCAGATCAGCTCGTGGTGGTGGCTGTCTTCCTCGACAACCACCGAGAGTCGGCGCCGCAGAAAGTCGAAGGGGATTTCATCGATCTTGTGAAAACTTTGCTCCAGTTGTAGGGCTTCCTTGAGCTCCACGTGCTCAAGAACAGCCACATCCAGCAGGCTTTTGAGGCCCGTTTGGTAGTAGCTATTCAGAAAGGCAAGAGCCAGCACTTCTTGATTGTCCACCCCCCGCCAATCGAGGTGTTTCATCAGCACAATGCGATCTTGGGTGAGGGTGCCGGTCTTGTCGGTGCACAACACATCCATGGCGCCGAAATTTTGAATGGCGTCCAGGTTTTTCACGATCACTTTTTGGCGGGCCATGGCGATGGCCCCCCGGGAGAGATTGGCGGTGACAATCATTGGCAGCATTTCCGGCGTGAGACCCACCGCCACCGAAAGGGCAAAAAAGAACGCTTCTCCCCAGTTCCCCTTGCTCACCCAGTTGATCACAAACACCGCCGGCGCCATCACGGCCATGAAGCGCAGCAACAGGAGGCTCACTTGGTTGATGCCCCGCTCGAAGCTGGTGGTCTTGCGGACCCCCGTCACGGCGTTGGCGATGGAGCCCAGGCAGGTGCGATCCCCTGTGGCCAGCACCACGGCCGAGGCGGTGCCGCTCACCACGGTGGTGCCCAGAAAACACAGGGTTTCCAGCTCCATGGGATCCCTGCTTTCCTCTTGGCGCGCCGAGAGGGTGGCGTGCTTCTCCACTGGCATGGATTCGCCGCTGAGGGCCCCCTGGGAGACAAACAGATCCTTCGATTGCAGAAGCCGCACATCCGCCGGCACCATGTCGCCCGCGGCCAGCAGCACCACATCCCCGGGCACGATCTGCTGCAGGGGGACTTCCTGGATGGTGGAACCCTCCGCTTCCAGTTCCAGGCCGAGATCGGCCGCCAATCCAGGCGTGATGTCTTGGTGGGCGTCATGGCGCTTCACCGTGGCTGTGGTGTGCACCAGCTGGCGCAGGGCTTCCGCGGCCCGCAGGGAGCGCACCTCCTGGGAGAAACGCAGGGCCACGCTGAACACAATCATCGTGGTGATGATCAACGCTGCCTTGGTGTCGCCGGTGAGGAGCGAGAGCCCGGCCAGGGCCGCCAGCAGAAACACAAGGGGATTGCGGAAGGTGCGCAGCAGTTGGCGCGGCCAGGCCACGGGCTGTTCGTGGGCGATGGCATTGGGCCCAAAGCGCTCCAGGCGGAGGCGCGATTGCAGGGCGCTGAGCCCATCCCCTGAGGTGTTCAGCCGAGCCAGCAGGGCGTCTGGCTCCTCCCGGGCAGCCTGAAGCAACGCCTCCCGATCCATCAGCCGCTGGCCCGTCGTGGCCTCCGGAGGGGCGGGCCGCTGGCTCATCGCTGGCATGGACCCATCCAGGGACGGCGATCCCTGGGGGGGCGAGGGAGATCAGGCGTTGCGGTTGGCTGTGTTGCCCGTGGGAGCCAGGTCGCTCGCGAGTGGCCGGGCCGGGTGGAGCCCACCCCGTGCTTGGGGCTCCATCGGGGCGTCCCAGTCATCGGGGCATCCTCCATTGGCGCGGCTTTTGCAGTCATCCACCGTTGCATGGGGTGCTCCTCTCTGCTTGAGCTGCTGCTTCCATGCCTTGGTTGCAGGGTGCGCTCATGCTGAGATCTTTGAGGCACAACAAGGTGGTTTGATTCATCCATGGTTGCGTGGCGAGATAGAGGCTCACATGGAAAATGAGCTCTTTGCGCAGGATGCTTGCCTTCGCCTGCAAGGGGAGTGAGATCTGGTCGATGTGAGTTAGGGTCGAAAAATCAGCGCAGCTGGGGTTTGGCCATGGGGTTTGCTTCTCCCAAGAGTGGGTTTCTGAACAATGGGTTTCCGCAAGATGGCTGGCGGCGATCCTCCTTAGGGAGTGCTACATCCTGGCCCATTGTTGTGTGCACGGCTCTTATGGCCTTGGCCCTGGCCCACCCGGTTCCAGCCGTCGCCCAGGGCACGGCGGGGCCGAGGACGGTGACGGTGCGCAGCGGCGACACTCTGGAGGGGATCAGCCAGCGCACGGGGGTCTCTGTGGCGGAGCTCAAACGTCTCAATGGCCTCAAGGATGCTGATCTGCTGCAGGTGGGTCAAACCCTGCGGCTGCCCACTCCCCTCCGCAAAGGGGTGGTGGTGGTGAAGAGCGGCGACACCCTGGACTCCATCGCCAAGGCGCACAACACCACGGTGACGGCGCTGCAAAAGAGCAACCCGGGCATCCAACCCACCAACCTCAAAGTGGGCAGCACCCTGCGTTTGCCAGCCTCTGGTGGCCAGACCTCCCCTGCGAAGGCCTCCGCTGCTGCCCCCACCCCGAAGCCCGCCCCAGCCCCCACGAAGGCCGCTGCGGCCCCCGCTGCCCCTCCGGCCAAGCCTTCGCCCCCAACCCCCCAGACCACCACACCTGCGCCGGCGGTGCTGGATCCGAATGGGAGGCCCCTGACCCCACCCACTCTCCAGGCACCCTCCTCCTTGGAGACTGGGGAAGCCAGCAGCCGGGGCCGCTGGCGTTTCTTCGGGGACACCGTGGTGGATTGGGGCGGGTGGAAACGGTTGCCCGATGGCGTGCGCTTCACCTTGGTGCAAGCGGCCGCCCGCGACGTGGGAGAGGCCCGGGCCCAAGCCACCGCAATCGGCGTCGATTGCGCCACCCTGCGCCACACCTGGCGGGTGAAGGAAGCCTGGGAGGCCTGGAGCATTCCTGCCCCCCGGTCGGTGGGGCAACAGATCGTGCTCGACCTGTGCGGCAATGCGGTGGGCGACGATCGCCGCCCCGTTCCCGCCCCGCCGGCACCCTCCCCCTGAGGCCTGATCCAGGAGCAAGGAGGGGGCCACTTGTCCTGGCTCACTCACCTGGGCAGGGGATCAGTCGCTTGGCCAGGGCGCGTGCCACCGAGGTCAATGGGCGCTGAACGCCTGGCCCTGAACGGTCAACTGTCACAATCCCCACCAGTGAGGTAGGGATTGCCGTGACATTCAGTGCCAAGACCCAGTACGCCTTGGTGTCGCTGATTGAGCTGGCGGCGATTTATGGCCAGGGCGGCGTGCTTCAGGTGGGGGAGATCGCCCAGCGGCAGTCGATCCCGGATCGCTACCTCGAGCAGATGCTCACCACTCTGCGCCGGGCCCAGATCCTGCGCTCCCATCGTGGACCGAAAGGGGGGTACACCCTGGCCCGTCCCCCTTCTCAGGTGAAGCTGGCGGAGGTGGTCTCCTGCCTGGAGGGTGATCCTGCTCCGGGGGTGACGGAGCGGCACTCCCCCGAATTCCAGGTGTTGGCCAGCCTGGAAGGGCAGTTGGAGCGGGCCCGCCAGCAGCTGCTGCAGCAAACCACGCTCCAAGATCTGCTCGACCAACGCAACCTCCTGGCCCAGTCGCAGATGATGTATTTCATCTAGCCACCATCATTTTGCTTTCGATACGAAAAAGTCGAAGCCCAGCAGGAGATTGTAATGGCTCTTGTCTTGTCGATGATGGCGACTGTGGTATCGACGTAAATAGGCAAGGGGCACAGCCCTGAGCCAACCAACAATTGCCTGCCAAAATCCACTCTCTTGGATGGATTGTGGAGCGGGTAAGGGGTTGTGCAGAAGCGGGTGAACGCTGCGTGTCATCACAAATGGGAGGGCTGCGATGACGAGTTGCGAATGGAGGAAGTGTTGTCTTTTCCAGCGAGGAGATCGCACCAAGGCATGATGCACAAGGTGATTGAATCTGGCCCGGCGCAGCAACTGCCCTACTCCCCCACAATGCCGCCAAGCTCGGCAGTGTTTGGGGCTGGCATGAAGGATGTGCTGATGGGCTAAAGCCTCCCAGGCACTGGCCATCATGTAGGCGGCGATGGAACAGAGGAGGGGTTGGAACACTTGACGTGCAAAAGAGACAACATTTGAACCAGTCTTAACCTATCGATAAAGCTTGTTGGCTTGAGTGTGAATCGCCTAGGTCCGCCACCTGCGGTTCTGTTGCCTTGTCTGTACTTCGATGCTTGTGGCTCGTCCTCCTGAGGTTGGGGAGCGCGTGCGTGATTTCTGCGGTGGTTGGATCGCCCTCTACGGCCCACGCTGGTCCCCTCTCGCAAGGTGCCGGCAGGGAGGACTCCAGCATCCGGATCGGTGGCTCCAGCACGGTGTTCCCGATCATGATCGAGGGGATCAAGGCCTTTCGCTTGGCCGGATATCGCGCCGAGATCGATCTTCAAGAAACGGGCACCACTGACGGATTCAGGCGCTTCTGTGCTGGCCAATTGGAGATAGCTAATGCCTCTAGGCCGATGAACAGCCAAGAGCTGAAGGTCTGCTCCAAAAACCGAATCCGTTTCATTGAGCTTCCGATTGCCTTCGATGCGGTCACCATCGTGGTTCATCCCAGCAACACCTGGGCACGGCAGATCAGTGTCAATGAACTGGCGCGGCTCTGGGGGCGACAGGCGCAGGGTAAGGTGGATCGCTGGATTGAAGTCAACCGCGACTGGCCAGATCGACCGATTAAGCTTTGTGGCCCTGGTAAGGATTCAGGAACCTATGACTACTTCAACAAAGCAATCAACGGTCACAGTAATAATTCTAGGCAGGATTATGCCTCCAGCGAGGACGACAATGTCATCGCCAAATGCGTTGCGCAGAATCCCAATGCCCTGGGCTATTTCGGGTTTAGTTACTATAAGGCAAATCAAAACAAACTGCGTGCCCTCGCCATTGCCACATCCTCTGGTCTCGTGAATCCATCTGTCGATAGTGTGCAGGCTGGTCGCTACAGGCCCCTGTCTAGGCCCCTGTTCATTTATGTCAATGACAGAGCTCTCTCCGAAAGAAGTGATGTGCAAAAGTTCACCACGTTCTTTGTTCGCAATGGCCTCAGGCTTGTGAAAGAGGCTGGAGACATTCCCCTCCCCGCCAGCACCTACCAGCTTGTTGAATCCAAGCTCTACAAGCGAATCCATGGCACTGCATTTTCGGGCGATCTGCCCGTTGGCCTGAGCATTGGCGAGGCCTTGCGTCGTAGTTTTGACGCGAAAAAGCAACCACAATTCCGCTAGCCACGCGCCCATCTGCCTTCCCGCCCATGACCTCTTACGATCGGCGCCGGGTCGTGGGGCCGCCAGCCGGTGACGCTCTCCACACCCGCCGCTCTCTTCTCCTTCAGTTGTTGGGTTTGAGCGCCGCCACGGCCGGCTCTGCCCTCGGTGGTGCGGCCCTGGCTAGGGCACGACCCACCGGCGCGGCAGCAGCGACGGGGGCCGCAGCACAGCGCGGGCCGCAGGCACCCTTCCGCCCCCTGCGCGGGCCGATCCCCCTGCCCAGCGATGGCCTCACCGCCCTTGAGCAGCAACGCGTTTATGCGCGCGTTGCCTTGAGCGATCAGCTGCTGGTGCCCGAGGGCTTTCGCGCTGAGGTGTTGATGCAGTGGGGTGATCCGTTGGGGAGCGGTCGCTTTGGCTTCAACAACGACTATCTCGCCTTCACGCCGCTCCATCGCGACCGGGCTCTGTTGACCGTGAACTTCGAGTACATCAGCACACGCCCTTGGGTTGCTGGATATGCGGAGGTGATGGGCCGCAGCCTGCCCTTTGAGCCGTTGCGCCAGCTCTTGGCGGAGCGCGGTGGCAAGGTGAATGTGCTGGAGCTGGCGGCGGCAGATCCCCTGCGCCAGCCCCTGCTGGCGGTGGCCATCGCGGCGATGGAAGACGGGGGCATCGGTGTGGTTGAGATCGAGCGAGGCCCGCAGGGCTGGCGGCGTCGGCGTGGACCCTTCGATCGGCGCATCACCGGTTTGACGGGGCTCGATCGTGCCGAAGAGCGGTTGCGCTGCAGTGGCCCGGCGGCTGCGGTCTTTCGCCGCCGTCAGCGCCTTGGCACCGACGACGGCCTCGGTGATCGGATCATCGGCACCTTCGCCAACTGCGCCGGCGGCCAGACCCCCTGGGGCACGGTGCTCTCTGCGGAGGAGAACATCCAAACCCATGTGGTGGAGGCGGTCTATGCCGACGGCAGCTCCCCCTCTCCGGCCCAGCGCCCGTTCCGGTTTGATGGCGAGCGGCTGGAGGGCCTGGGCAATCCCTTTGGCTTGGCCGGCAACAAATACGGCTGGATGGTGGAGGTGGATCCCCGCCGGCCCGAGCGCACCGCGGTGAAACACACCGCCCTGGGGCGCTTTCGCCATGAGGCCGTGGCCGTGCGCGCCCGCGCCGGAGAGCCCCTGGTGATCTACTCCGGCTGCGATCGCCATGGGGGCCATCTCTATCGCTTCATCAGCGCCGCAAACGTGCGCGATCCGAGGGATCCCACCAATTCCCAGCTGCTGGAGCGGGGACGGCTGGAGGTGGCCCAATTCCAGCCCGATGGCCAGGGTCGTTGGATCCC
>JBIIJA010000086.1:0-7733 GCA_044234195.1 Cyanobium sp.
CGCCACCTGGCCCTGTGCATCTCAACCTCCCCCTAGAGGAACCCCTCCATCCCGATGGGGCCGCCCTGGCCTGGTGCGCCACCTGGCAACCACCGGCCACCGCTGCGGAGGGCAACGGGGACAGGCCCAGCGAGAACCAAACGCCCTTGCTGAGCTGGGGGCAAGTGGGACTCGATCCAGACCAACCAGGGGTGGTGGTGGCCGGCCCCTGGAGAGGGAGGCCAAGCGCCTGGGCCGGCCACCTGCAGGCCCTGGAGCGCTGGCAACAGCGCAGTGGTTGGCCCGTGCTGGCCGATGCCCTCTCCGGCTTGCGCGGCATGACCCGGGGGCCCCTCGTGGCGGGATACGACTTGCTCCTGGGGGGAGGGACGGAGCCACTGGACGCCCCCCAGGTGCTGCGGCTCGGCTCCCTCCCCGCCAGCCGGAGGCTGCAGAGCTGGCTGGAACGCCAGAGGGGGCCACAGGTGTTGGTGAGCGAAGGTGACCCCCGCCCCCTAGATCCCCTCAAGCGTCTGCAAGGGCAATGGAGTGGAGGTCTGGCCAACTGGCCTGGCTTGGCCTTGGCAGGCCCAGGCTCGCCCGGGAACGAGGCCCAGACCCTGAGCCAACGCTGGCTTCGCTACGAGGGCCAACTGCAGGAGCGACTGAACACCCTTTGGCCTCGGGAGGCCTCCAGCCAGGCCATGGCCCGATCAGAAACCATCGAGGAACCCTGGCTGGCCCGCAGGCTGGGCCAACTGCTGCCCCCTGGATTGGCCGTGATGCTGGCCAATAGCAGCCCCGTGCGCGACTGGGACACGTTTGCTGATCCAGACGCTCCAGGCAGGCCCATCTTTTCCTTTCGTGGCGCCTCAGGCATTGATGGCACCCTCTCGATCGCTTGTGGCCTGGCCGAGGCGGTGGGGAGCCTGGTGCTGGTGAGCGGGGACCTGGCCCTTCAGCACGACAGCAACGGCTGGCTCTGGCGCCCCCAGCTCGGCGGCAGGCTTCTGGTGGTGCTGATCGACAATGGGGGAGGAGGGATCTTCGAGCAGCTGCCGATCCGACCCGCCAACCCTGGCGCCTTCGACTTCGAGCGGCTCTTCGCCATGCCCCAGAGCGTGGATCCTTGCGCCCTGGCCGCGGCCCACGGCGTGCCCAGCCGGACGCTACGCCGAGCAGAGGACTTGGCCGGGGCTGTGGATTGGGGCTTGGCCCAACCGCTGGCCCTGCTGCGCGTGGTGAGCGACCGGCGAGGAGATGCGATGCGGCGCCGCCAGCTGCGCACAATGGCGGCAGAGCTGATCGCGCCCCCATGACCCAGCCCCCCCGGCGGGAGACAGATCCCGTGGCCTGGGAGCCGTTCGGGACCTACACCGACATCGTCTGCGAACGCAGCACCGAGGGGATCGGCCGCATCACGATCTCCCGCCCCGAAAAGCGGAATGCCTTCCGGCCCCTCACCATTCGCGAGCTCTACGCCGCCTTCTCCCACCTGCGGGAGGATCCCAAGATCGGCGTGGTGCTGCTTACCGGTGCGGGCCCGGCGGCCGATGGCGGCTGGGCCTTTTGCGCCGGGGGCGATCAAAGCGTGCGAGGCGATGGTGGCTACCTGGACAACGACGGTCTGCCGCGCCTCAACGTGCTGGATCTACAGAGGCTGATTCGCAGTCTGCCCAAGGTGGTCATCGCCCTGGTGGCTGGCTATGCCATCGGCGGCGGACAGGTGCTCCATTTGCTCTGTGACCTCAGCCTGGCGGCGGAGAACGCGGTGTTCGGGCAGACGGGCCCCCGGGTGGGCAGCTTCGACGGGGGCTTCGGCGCCGGCTACCTGGCACGGGTGGTGGGGCAACGCAAGGCAAGGGAAATCTGGTTTCTCTGCCGCCGCTACGGGGCAGCGGAGGCCCTGAACATGGGGCTGGTGAATGCGGTGGTGCCCCTGGAGGAGCTGCAGGCCGAGGGGGTGCGTTGGGCCCGGGAAGTGCTGGTCCACAGCCCCACGGCAATTCGCTGCCTGAAGGCAGCGTTCAACGCCGAGATGGATGGCCTGGCAGGGATCCAGGAGCTGGCCGGACAAGCCACCCACCTCTTTTACCGCACAGCCGAAGGGCAGGAAGGGCGCGATGCCTTCTTAGAGAAACGGGATCCCGACTTCTCGGCCTCCCCGTGGTTGCCGTAGAGACTCCCTACGCTGAACAGCCACATCACACCTCACCTCGCAAGGCCGTGGATTGGGTGCAGCACTGCTGGCGACAAACCCGCGGGAGCCGACGGCGCCGGCTCTGGTTTCCTCTCCTGTTGGGTGCCTGCGGCGCCTGCTGGAACCCAGGAGTGTGGGCCGCGGAGTCGAACAGGTTGCCCCAGGCCCAGCCCAGCGTCGCCGACGAGCAGGAACCCGGCGCCGCTGCGCTGCTGGATGCCAATCCTCTGCAGGTGGGTTTGAAGGAGCACGGGTTTCCTGAGGCTGCTGGCGGGGGCTCTCCTGAGGCTGCTGGCCCAGAAGCCGTGGACGGCACCAGGCCCGCCCCCGCCTCCGCCCCCTCAGCACCCACCCCCTCCGCTCCAGCCCAGCCTCCAAAAGCAGCTGCGCCAGCTCCCTTGGCCCCATCCCGTCTCCTGATCTTGGATCGGCGCCACAGGCTGCTGCGGGTGTTGGACAACGGCCGGGAGGTGCGTCGCTATCCGGTGGCCGTGGGGATGCCCGGCTGGGAAACACCCGTGGGAACCTTCAAGGTGATTGAAAAAACAGCCAATCCCACCTGGGAGCATCCCGCCAACGGCCATCTGCTGCCCCCTGGGCCGGAAAACCCACTGGGCAGCCGCTGGATCGGCTTTTATCGCGATTGCCGCGGCCGCAGCGGCTTCAACGGCCAGGAGCATCTGGTGGTGAGAGGGTGCGTGACGGCGGGCTTCCATGGCACGCCCAATCGATCCAGCGTGGGCAGAGCCGTCTCCCACGGCTGTGTGCGGCTCTTCGATGAACACGCCAAGGAGCTTTTCGACCTGGTGAGCCTGGGGACGCCGGTGAAGGTGCTGCCCTGAAGCGTCCCCGTAGAGTTGCGCCGTCCTGCCAGTCTCAGATGCGCATCCTGTTTGCGGCGGCCGAATGTGCGCCGATGATCAAGGTCGGCGGGATGGGGGATGTGGTGGGGTCACTCCCGCCCTCACTGGCAGCCCTGGGGCATGACGTGCGAGTGATCATGCCCGGTTACGGCAAGTTATGGAGCCGGCTGCAAATTCCCCAAGAGCCCATCTTCCGTGGTCACACGATGGGCAATGACTTTGCAATTTTTGAAACCAAACACCCCAGCCATGGGCTGCCGATCTACCTGGTTGGGCACCCAGTGTTTGATCCAGAAAGGATCTATGGCGGGGAAGATGAGGATTGGCGCTTCACATTTTTTGCCAGTGCCGCCGCCGAATTTGCCTGGAATGGCAGTTGGAAACCGCAGGTGATGCACTGCCATGACTGGCACACCGGGATGATCCCAGTATGGATGCATCAAGACCCTGAGATCAGCACGGTTTTCACCATTCACAACCTTAAATATCAGGGTCCATGGCGTTGGAAATTGGAGCGCATGACATGGTGCCCGTGGTATATGCAGGGCGACCACACTATGGCTGCAGCTCTGTTGTATGCCGACCGGGTGAGTGCCGTCTCTCCCACCTATGCGATGGAAATTCGCACTCCTGAATACGGGGAACGCCTGGATGGGTTGTTGAACTTTATCAGCGGCAAACTGCGGGGCATTGTCAATGGCATCGACACCGACGATTGGAACCCCGCCACCGATCAAGCCTTGCCTGGGCACTTCAGCGCTTCTGATCTGTCCGGCAGAGCCGTCTGCAAACAAATGCTTCAGGAGCGCTTTGGGCTCACGCCAAGTCCCCGCACTTATCTCATGGGGGTGGTGAGCCGGCTGGTGGATCAAAAGGGCATTGACCTGCTCTTGCAGGTGGCCGATCGGGTGTTGGCCTACACCGATAGCCAGTTTGTGGTGCTGGGTACGGGAGACCGGGGTTTGGAATCGGGCCTCTGGCAGATGGCCGCCCGCCATCCGGGCCGCTTTGCGGTGTTTCTCACCTACGACGACTCCCTTTCACGGCTGATCTACGGGGGAACCGATGCCTTCCTGATGCCAAGCCGCTTTGAGCCCTGTGGCATCAGCCAGATGCTGGCGATGCGCTACGGCTCCGTGCCGGTGGTGCGGCGGGTGGGGGGACTGGTGGACACGGTGCCTCCCCATGATCCGGCGGCCCATAGCGGTACCGGTTATGGCTTCGACCGCTTCGAACCGGTGGACTTCTACACGGCCATCGTGCGTTCCTGGGAGGCCTACCGGCACCAGAGCAGCTGGGAGGAACTGCAGCGGCGGGGCATGAAACAAGATCTCAGCTGGGATCGGTCGGCCAAGGAGTACGACCTGATGTACCGCGATGTTTGCGGCGTGAAGGAGCCCACGCCCGATGCGGAGGAGGTGGAACGCTTCTCCCAGGGCCAGGGGGCGGATCCCAGCCTGCGGGAGGGTGCCCGCCAAGAAGGAGCCCCCACCCCTCAGCCTGAAGCGGCCAGCGCGCGGGTGAGCGTGCCCCAACCCCGCCCCCGCAATCCCCTGAGCCAGCTGCTGCGTCGCAACGACGGCTGACCTCCATGCCCCTGCCCGCCCCCTACGCGCCTCCCTGGAAGCGGTTGGGGGAGGATCTGGTGGCCACCCTGGCCTGGCTTGGGCTGAAGGCCAGGGAATTCTGGCGGCGCAATGGAGAGGGCAGCCTGCCGGTGCCAGGGTTTTGGCCGCGTCGGGCGGCGCGAGTGTTTTGGCCCCTGGCCATGGGGGTGGCGCTGATGGCCGTGCTGGCCTTGAGCCGTCCATGGCTGTGGAAGCCGCCGATGACCAACCCGGCACCTCTGGCGGAGCCCATCGCGCCCCTGATCCAGGGAGCTGAACGGCTCGGGGGAGAGTCGACTGTGGTGGACCAGCCAAGAGCTCAGCCAGAGCCTCTCGCCATGGCGGACAATGACGAGGCGAGCGCACCAGAGGTCAGCCCACAAGAGCTGAGTCCACCAGAGCTGAACCCATCGGCAACGGTCCCACAACCTGCTGAATCGCAGGGCGAGGGCCAAGAGCCAGCACCAGCGCTGATCTCCGACTCGGAAGCCGATGGGCTCCTGGCCCAGTGGAGTGGGGAGGATCCCGACCAGCTCCTGAGGGCCGTCACAGCGGAGCCGGCCAACGCCACCCTCACTCTGGGGTTGAACGACCGCTTTTTTGAGCTGCCCAGAGCCACCCGCCAGAGCTGGGCGGAACGTTGGCAGGAGACGGCCTCCGCAATGGGGTACAGCCACCTGCAGCTCCTCGATGGCCAGCTGCGGCTGGTGGGCCGGGAGGCCATCGTGGGCCGAGGCATGGTGCTGTTGGAGCCCCCCAACCGCCCCCCCCTTCCCCCTGATGCGGGAGGATCCGCAGCACGCGATCGCCAGGGTGAAGGAAGCGATGGGATTCTCGGGAATCCAGCTGGGGGAACTGGTGGCTCTCTGGGGCCAGCCCCTGATGCCCTCTCCAGCAAGGCAGGGGGCCTCCGCCGCTGGTTCCGGCGGGGTGCTGACCGACGTGCTGACGGGGGTGAGCACCGACAGCCGGCGACTGGAGCCGGGCAACCTGTTCATCCCCTTGGTGGGGGAGCGCTTTGACGGTCATGGCTTTCTCGAGAGCCTGCTTGTGCCTGCCGATGGCCAACCCGCGGCCCCCGGTGCGGCCCTCGCCCAGGGCGACCGACTCGATCGGGAGAGGGCTGCCGAGCTGGTGGAGCGCTCCGGGCGGCCCCTCTGGCTCGTGGCCGACACCCTGCAGGCCTACCAAGAGCTAGCGCTGTTTTGGCGCCGTCGGCTGGCGTTGCCGGTGGTGGCCGTGACGGGCTCGGCCGGGAAAACCACCACCCGGGAACTGATCCGCGCCGCCCTGGCCCCTTTAGGACCAGTGGTGGCCAGCAGCGGCAATGAAAACAATGATGTGGGTGCCCCCCTCACTCTGCTCAAGGCAGGACCGGAAACGGCCGCCGTGGTGGTGGAGATGGGCATGCGGGGTCCCGGGGAGATTGAACGGCTGAGCCGCTGCGCCGAACCCGATGTGGCCGTGATCACCAACATCGGCACGGCCCATATCGGCCGGCTAGGGAGCCGGGAGGCGATCGCCTGCGCAAAAGTGGAGATTTGCAGCGCACTCAAGCCAGGGGGGGTGCTGGTGATTCCCGCCGCGGATCCCCTGCTGGAGGGAGCCTTAGCCGGAAGCTGGAGCGGGCGCGTGGAGCGAGTGGCCTTGGCCGATGAGCCGCAGGGGCTGCCTGGCGGCCCGGAGGCCAGCTGGGTGGGCGAGCTTGTGGAAGACGGCCGCGCCTTGCAGGTGAAGCGACGGGGGGAGGCCTCCCCCAACGTGAACGGCGCCGGCGAAGGGAGCCTTCCAACCGTGCAGCTGCCCCTGGCTGGTCGCCACAACGGCCGCAACCTGCTGCTGGCACTGGCAGTGGCCGCTGAATTGGGGGTGCCCTTGGAGGCACTTTCGGCGATGGCGGTGGAGGTGCCTGGCGGCCGCAATCGGCGTCTGGAGATGGGGGGGGTGAGCGTGCTGGACGAGACCTACAACGCCTCCCCGGAGGCGGTGTTGGCAGCCCTGCAGCTGTTAGCGGAGAGTCGAGGCAATCGGCGCGTTGCCGTATTGGGAACGATGCTGGAGCTGGGGGAGCAGAGCCTGGCCTTGCATCAGCAGGTGGCCAGCAGGGCCAAGGAGCTGGGTCTCGATGGGCTGGTGGTGGTGGATGGGGGCGCCGAAGGGGACGCCATGGTGAAAGGGGCCGAGGGATTGCCCTGCCTCGTGCGGGTGTCCAGGCCGGAAGAGGCGGCCGAGCCGCTGCTCCACTGGCTTGAAGCTGGGGACGTGCTCCTGCTCAAGGGGAGCCGTGGTGTGGCTCTGGAAACCCTCTTGCCCCTATTGAGGGAGGCGCTGGAGAAAACCGATGTCCCTTTTCCTTCAGCTCATCAATGGTGATCAGTGGCTTACGGGGGATATCCCTTCAGCGCGCGGCATGCCCTTTGACTCACACGGTAGAGCAGTGGTTTGTTTTGCAATTTCCAGGCGAGATTATAGGGAAAATAGACATTTTTTGCGTTGGGCATAAAATATCTGCTTTGCATCAGCTCCAACTCCTCGATATGACGAGATTTGATGGACCAAAACCCACTGAGAGAGAGAGAATGCATGCTGCGCACCCAGGTTATTCCCCTCACATCAAGCAAAGCAATGGGGTGGCCGGCTTCGATGAAGCGCAAAAACAGAGGATAATCTTCAAAGGACCGGAAATCAGAATCAAACCCTCCGATTTCACGAAAGACTTGCATATTGACGATGGTTCCAGGTCCGGCGCAAACAAAATTGCCGAAGGCCACTAAAGCCGCAAATTGCGTTCGAGCGCTTTGACTAAAAAAAGAAGAAATCTCATCATAAATATCCTGACGACGACCATCTGACGGATAGTACGTTTGCACCTTTAATTTGGCAATCGCAGGCCTCGCCAAAGACAACTGCACTGCGAGCTGAGGAAGCAATTGAGAGTTTTCGATTAAATCATCACCACCAATATAAAAGGCGTAACTGGACTGCACATGGGAAAACGCGAGCTGATGATTGGCCGAGACTCCACAATTTTCAGGGGATTCAACAAACACAACTCTGCGAAATTTATCCCTGTTCATTTTTACC
>JBIIJA010000088.1:0-7628 GCA_044234195.1 Cyanobium sp.
CCGCCACCACCACCACCACCGCCGGAGCGGGGTTCGGCCTTGTTGATGCGGAGGGGTCGGCCCATTAACTCCGTTCCTTGTAGCCCTTCAATGGCCTTCGTTTCCGATGCGTCATCGGCCATCTCAACAAATGCGAAGCCACGTTTGCGTCCAGTGTCCCGCTCCAGGGGTAGGGAGCAGTTCACAACTTCGCCATACGGTGCGAAAAGTTCAATGACGTCCTCCTGCTCAGCGCGGAAGGGAAGATTGCCTACAAAGATGCTCACGAAAGGGGCTGGGGGAACCGATACGGATGCCGAAGAACCTGGTGGGTTTCGGACCCCCGTAGATTAAACCTTCTGCGGAATTTGGCTGGGTCATAGAAGCGCAGTGTTGCAGCCTGTTCACTGCAGCTCAGACCTCCCCCTCTGCAGCTGCTCCTGAACCAGCTGGAGCTGGCGCCGCACCTCCCCAAAGCTGGTGCCACCTTCGCTCCTGCGGGCTGCCACCACCTGCCGGGGGGCAATGGCGCCATGGATATCGGCCTCGAAGGCGGGATGCAAACGCTGCCATTCCTCAAGGGAGAGCTCCGCCAGCAGACGACCCTGATCCACACACTGCTTTACGAGGCCGCCCACCAGCTGGTAAGCCTCCCGAAACGGCACCCCCCGGGCCACGAGGTAGTCGGCCACATCGGTGGCATTGGCAAAGTCGCTGTGCACGGCAGCCTCCAGACGTTGGGGCCTGAACTCCAGACCCTCCTCGAAGAGGATCGCCATCGCCTCCAGGCAATCCAGGCAGGTGCGCATCCCATCGAAGAGGGCTTCCTTGTCCTCTTGAAAATCCTTGTTGTAGGCCAGAGGCAGCCCCTTCATCATGGTGAGCAACCCCATCAGGTGGCCGAAGACCCGACCGGTCTTGCCCCGGACGAGCTCTGGCACATCCGGATTCTTCTTTTGTGGCATCAGGCTGCTGCCGGTGGCGCAGCGATCGGTGAGGGAGATGAAGCCGAATTCCTCGCTGGCCCAGAGGATCACCTCCTCCGCCAAACGACTGAGGTGCACCATCACCAGGCTGGCCGCGGCCATGAATTCCACAACGAAATCCCGATCGCTCACCGCATCCAGGCTGTTGGCATAGATGGCCTCAAAGCCCAGTTCAGCTGCGGTCTGCCGGCGATCAATCGGCACCGGGGTGCCCGCCAGGGCAGCGGCCCCCAAGGGGCAGATGTTCACCCGCCGGCGCACATCCGCCAAGCGCCCACGATCGCGCTGGGCCATCGCCACATAGGCCAATAAATGGTGGGCCAAGCTCAGGGGTTGGGCCCGTTGCAGGTGGGTGTAGCCGGGAATCAAGGTGTCGACATGGTGTTCAGCCTGGGCCAGCAGAGCCCGCTGAAAGCGATGGAGGGCTCCATCGAGGCTCTCCATCTGGCGACGCAGCCAAAGACGAAGATCGGTGCCCACCTGGTCGTTGCGGCTGCGGCCCGTGTGCAGCTTTTTGCCGAGGGCCCCAAGCCGCTCGGTGAGGCGGCGCTCCACCGCGAAATGCACATCCTCCGCCTCCACACCCGGACGGAACTGGCCCGCGGCGGCCTCGGCCCGGATCGCCTCCAGGCCGTCAATCAGCTGCTGGGCCTCCGTGGGACTGATCACCCCGCAAGAGCCCAGCATGCGGGCATGGGCCACCGATCCATCCAGATCCTCCTCAAGGAGGGTGATGTCAAAACCAATCGAGGCATTGAACCGTTCGATGGCTGGGTTCAGCCCCTGTTCGAACCGCTTGCTCCAGGTGGGCTGGCCCCCAGCCGGCACGGAGCTGGACGGAGAAAACTCTGTCGTCATCAGGGGCCAGTCGCTGGTCTTCAGCTTGCCACTGCCCCTGAGGCCCCCGTTGGCAGGGGAGGCAAGCGAACCTCATCGCGCACCTTGAGCACCACCAGCGAGGCATCGTCTTCCAACTGCCGGTCTGCCCCCAGAAACCGATCCAGCCGAGCAAAGAGCTGATCGAGGATGCCCTGGGCCCCCGCCGCCGAGACGCAGGCGCCATGGAAGGCCTTCAGCAGTCGCTCCTCATCGAAGCGCTCACCACTGAAACCCGTGGCCTCGGTGACGCCATCGGTGTAGTAGAGGACAGCGTCGCCCGCCTCCAACTGCACCTGGCGACATTCATAATCCGCCTCACTCTGCAGCCCAATCAACAGCCCTGGGGCATCGAGGCGATCCACCCGGCTCTGCTGCCTCCGCCAGAGCAGGGGAGGATTGTGGGCCGCGTTGGCATAGCGGAGCAGGCGCGAGCGCGGATCGTAATCGGAGTAAAACAGCGTCACAAATCGATGGGACTGGGCCAAATCCTCCTGGGCCAGGTGGTTGAGGTCGTGGAGGATGCGATCGGGGGGCAAGCCGCTGAGCACCTCCGCCCGCAACATGCCCCGAAGGAGCGTCATCAGGAGGCCGGCAGGCACCCCCTTGCCCATCACGTCCCCCATGACCAGGGCCCAGCGCGCGCGCTCCCGCTTCCGGGGTGGGGCCTCGGGGCGGGTGGGGATGAAGTCGTAGTAGTCCCCACCCACCTGAAAGGCTGGCCGGCAGCGGGCCGCCAGCTCCACTCCCTCGATCACAGGGCAGTGATTCGGAAGGAGCTGGGCCTGGATCTCGGCACCAATGCTGAGCTGGCGATCGAGGCGCTCATGGCGGCGGCTGTCCTCCTGGAGGGTGGCCGTCTCGAGGGCCACCCCGGTGAGATCGGCCACCAATTGGAGGTGGCGCCGATGGACCTCACTCCAGCTGTAGCCCAGGCGATCGCTGAACACGTAAAGACGGCCGCGCTGGCGGCTGCGGGCCACCACGGAGGTGGCGAACACCTGGGCAGGGGCCAGCAGGCGGCTGATCAGCCCATCCAGCAGAGCGGCCACTGCCTCCTCACTGGAGAGAGACTGCAACTGGCTATCGGAGAGGGCCGCCAGCTGACGCAGCACCTCGCCACAGCGATCGCCGCTCGTGGCCTGCAGATGGTCGCGCCAAAGGCGCCCATCGGGATGAAACACCACCAGCAAGCTTCCTTGGCCCTCCACCAGCCTGGCCATCACCAAGGGCACCAGTTCCAGAAAACGCTGCAGGTTGGTGAAACTGCGCAAGGCGAAGGCGATAGAAGCCAGCAACTCGTGGTTGCGACGTTGCTCCCGACTCAGGCTGTCGAGGAGTTGGCGCAACGATGCCTTGGCCGTCAACGCCTGGGCTGCAGGGGCCGATGGAGCAATGGGGGAAGCTTGGCTGGGCTGTTGGGGCGGCTGGCTGCCCAAGGAGCTGCCGCGAAGGATAGGCAACGTAGCAGCCCCGGGGCGCCCGGTGATGGATGAATTCGGTGTGGATTCGCCCTCAATGGAGGATTAGGAGGTCCGCCGCAAGGTCTCCCGGGGACGTTCCCCGAACAGGCGTCGGTAGTCGGCAGCAAAGTGGCCAGCGTTATGGAAGCCCCACTGATCGGCAAGGGCGCCGATCTGGAGCTCATTTGGATTGGCCTGCAGGAGCCTTCGGCGGATGCCGTGCAGGCGCAGGAGCTTGAGATAGGCCATCGGGCCCATGCCCAGGTGATCCTGGAATCCCTGGATCAAGGTGCGCCGGCTGGCGTGAACCTGCTGGCAAAGCCCCGTCAGGGTGATGGGCCGGGTCGGATAGTCATGCATCCACTGCTGCACGTCCTTGACGATCTCAATCCGAGCCGGGGGACGTGAGGAGGCCGTGGACGGGCTGGGGCCACTGACCAGGGCTTCCAGGAGCAGGGGGATCAGATCTTCCAAGATGAGGCGCTGGGTGGCTGGCAGGCGCAGCCGATCAGGAGTCTCGTGGGCCGCGGCGAACAGACCCCGCAGGTAGAGGCGCAGAGCCGTTGAGCTGGACGGGCTCATCTGCAGCACATTGACGAGCGGCTGCAACTCTCCTCCAAAACCAGGCCAGCCCAGCCTCTCCCCCCATTGCCGCATCCCCTCAAGCGGAAGCAACAGCAAACCAAGGTTGGCCTTCGTTGGGAGGGTGAGATGCACCTCCTGGCTGAGGTCGAGCCCAAAGAGGCTGTCGGTGGGCAACTCCTGGCCATGCACCCGCCAGGGGATCTCCCCCAAGGAGGGATCCAGATCGAGGCTGACCGTGAGCACTCCCTTGAGTTTCGGGCCCAGGCTGTGAAGGCGCCTGTTGAGCTGGAGCTGCGCCAGCCGCAGGGGAGGCACCTCCAGCATGAACAACCGCCCCTCCATGGCCCCCCCTTCCAACTGCAACAGTTGCAGCTCCAAGCCAAGGCGCGCCATCACCGCCTGCAGCTCCTCCACGGATGACCACCGCTGCTCCGAGGGGCCGGGCAGCAGGCTGGTCAACCCGGCGCTCTTGCCTGGCGCCTGAAGACTGGGCGGCTGCTGCTGGGGCTGGGGCTGGGAGCTGGGAAAACTCACAGATGCATCGCCTTGTTCAGGAGAAGTTCGCGTTTTTTGAGCGAAGCAAGCAAAAGCTTCCCTTCAAGATTTTAACCAACTTCCACGATGCCCCGTCCGGGGGCCCAAGTGCCGGCCCCATGACCGTCAGCCAGACAAGCCATCTCCATGGGTCCTGGACCTTCGGGCCCTACATCCTGGATGCCCAAGGTCACCTTCGGTTGGGCCCCTCTTCGATCCATTTGGCCCCCCTGCAGCGGCGTCTGCTGCTGGCGCTGGTGCGCCAGAGGGGCCAGGTGCTCTCGAGGGAACAACTGCTGCGAGAGGTATGGGGCCATCACCATGTGAGCGAGGTCAGCATTTCGCGAACAGTGCACAGCCTGAGGCGGGTGCTCGCGGACGGCCCCCTCGGCCCCTCGGTGATCCGCACCATTTATGGGGGGGGCTACCGGCTGGAGGTGCCCACCCACCCGGTGGCGAATGAGCAGGACCCTTCCGAATTTGGGATGGAACGGGGGGCGTCATTCCCTTCAGCCCAAACCCTCAGTTCCTTTGTGGAAGGGTTGGTGTGGGTGCGCCAGCGCGATCCTCGCCTGCTGAGCAGAGCCGGAGAGCACCTCCGCCGTTGTGTGGAGATGGCCCCCGACTTCACACCCGCCCTCGTGCGGCTGGCCTCCACCAAGTTGGCTCAATACCGCTGGGGTTTGCTGCCGGCCCAAGCCCTCGAACCCAGCCTCGATCAACTTCTGCAGCAGGCCGATGCCTCCGGCCATTTGGCCTCCGAGGTGCTGGCCCTGCGGGTGGAGGCGCTCTCGCTGCTCCATTGGCAACCCGACTTGGCGGAGGGCCATTTCGCCAGCTGGCTCCCCGCCCAGCTCTTGGAGAGCGCGTCTCTGCACAGCTGGGCGAGCCATCTGCTGGCCACAGGTCGGGCCGCCCAAGCCTTGCCCCTGCTCGAGCCCCACCTCACCCCTGACAATCCCGATGGCTGGATGCTGACCGCCACGGCCTGGTGGCTGCAGGGGAAACACCATGAGACCGTCACCTGTTTGCAACAGCAGCTGCAGATTGATGGTGGCCTTGTGGCGGCCAGGCTGTTGTTGGCCCTGGTACTGGCGGATGCGGCCCGGCCCGTCGAAGCCCTTGGGGAACTCGAATCCTCAGGGATCCTTGCGAATCCTCAAGACGGATTGCAGGCGATCCCTGCTCTCGTGCTGGCCCTGTGCGGAAAGAGCGCCCAGGCGGCAGCACGCTTGCAGGCGGTGATGGCCGAAGGGCATCAGAACCACATGATGACCAGCCTCTGGGGACTGACCGCCCTCGCCCTTGAAGATGAGGCAGCCGCTTCTCTTTTGCTCGAGCGGGCCGTGGAGGAGCGCTGCGGCCTGGCACCCCTCATCCAGCACATCCCTGGCCTCCAGCGCCATGCCAACAGCCCTGCCCTAGGCCGCTTCAAAGGGGCAATGACGAACCGTTTCCGTTGCACTTTCTGAGTGTTCGCCCCAAGCCGGCCTGGTCATCATTTGGGGGTCACCCACGCGGCACAGCTCTCCCATGCCCAACGGTAAGCCCAACATTTTGATCCTCTGGGGCGATGACATCGGCCAGAGCAACCTCAGCTGCTACAGCCATGGGCTGATGGGGTACCAGACCCCCAACATCGACCGGGTGGCGAAGGAAGGGGCCAAGTTCATCCACTACTACGCCGAGCAAAGCTGCACCGCTGGCCGCGCCGCCTTCATCACCGGTCAGAGTGTGTATCGCACTGGCCTCAGCAAGGTGGGGCTACCCGGCGCTGAGCTGGGCTTCCGCGCTGAGGATCCCACCATCGCCGAGCTGCTCAAGCCCCAGGGCTACCGCACCGGCCAATTCGGCAAAAACCACTTCGGCGACCGCGACGAGCATCTGCCGACGATGCACGGCTTCGATGAATTCTTCGGCAATCTCTACCACCTCAATGCGGAAGAAGAGCCGGAGCTGCGCGACTACCCCAAGGAGGATGATCCCGAGTTCCCCAACTTCCGCAAGCGCTTTGCCCCCCGCGGTGTGCTGCACTGCTGGGCCAACGGTGATGGCACCCAGCGCATCGAGAGCACGGGCCCCCTCACCCGCAAGCGGATGGAAACGGCCGATGATGAATTCCTTGGGGAGGCGAAGCGTTTCATCCGCGATGCCGTGGCATCTGGAGAGCCGTTCTTCCTGTGGTTCAACACCACCCACATGCATTTCCGCACGTACGCGAGACCCCAAGATGTGGGCCGCAGCGGCCGCTGGCAGTCGGAATACCACGACGTGATGATCTATCACGATGAGTGCATCGGCGAGATGCTCAACCTGCTCGATGAGCTGGGCATCAGCGACGACACGATCGTGACGTACAGCACCGACAACGGGCCCCACATGAACAGCTGGCCCGATGCCGGCATGACCCCATTCCGCAGCGAGAAGAACACCAACTGGGAAGGTGCCTTCCGCGTGCCGGCCATGGTGCGCTGGCCTGGCCACATTCCGGCCGGCGTGAACCTCACCGGCATCTGCAGCCATCTCGACTGGCTGCCCACCCTGGTGGCCGCGGCCGGCGAACCGGAGATCAAGCAGAAGCTGCTCGATGGCTACCAGGTGGGAAACAAGACGTTCCGGATCCACCTGGATGGCTACAACATGCTCGACTACTGGACGGGCAAGACCGACAAAAGCCCCCGCAAGGAGTTTTTCTACTTCTCCGACGATGGCGATCTTGTGGGTCTGCGCTACGACAACTGGAAGTTTGTGTTCAAGGAGCAGCGCTGCCCCGGCACCTGCCAGATCTGGGCCGAACCCTTCGTAGAGCTACGGGTGCCGAAGATCTTTAACCTCCTCACCGACCCCTACGAGCGGGCCGACATCACTTCCAACTCCTATTGGGACTGGATGTTTGACCACGTCTTCATGCTGGTCCCTGCTCAGACCTATGTGGGCGAGTTCCTCAAGACCTTCGTGGCCTATCCGCCCCGTCAGAAGGCGGCCAGCTTCTCCCTGGAGCGGGTGATGGAAAAACTCGAGCAGGCCGCCAGCGGGGCGGGCTGAGTTCGCCCATGCCCCGCAGCCGGTCGGTCCGTCCAGCCACCCCAGCTTCCGGCGCCGTCGGGCGCGGGGCGGGGCGGCCCCCCTCCCGAGACATGGTGTGGATCCCAGGGGGAAGCTTTCTCATGGGATCCGACCACCCCGATCCGGAGGAGGCCCCAGC
>JBIIJA010000089.1:0-7581 GCA_044234195.1 Cyanobium sp.
GGGTGCCCCTGCTGTTTCTCGCCGTGACGTTGGTGGTGTTCCTCACCCAGCAGGTGAGGGATGTGCTGCTGGCGATGGCCCTTGAACCCGACTGGGGGGAGTTTTTCAAGGCTGCCTTCTTTGGCGGGGTGTTTGGGGTGTTGCTCTGGTTGGCCTCCCGTCGTCTCAGCAATCTGCGTTGGATGCGGCCAACCCTTCAGAAAGGAGTGTGGGAGCCGAAGGTGCACCTGATGCCAGCGTGGATTGTCTGGTGGTTGCCGCGGGTGCTGGGAATCGCGCCCCTGCTGATGTTTGCGGGGGGCTTTGCCGTGGGCGTGGGCTGGGTCGGCAGTTCCCCCTGGATGGTTCTTCTCCTGGTGCTGGAGGCGGCGCTTTTGATGGCCCTTCTCTACCTGCGCACCAACACCTCCACGCCCCCGGGAGCCGAAAGCCAGGCCAGAGGCCTGGGCCGGCTGGTGCAGGCCCTGAGGGTTCGCTCCGGGGTGCGCGATGGCTTGTTCACCCCCCGCTCCGAACTCCTTCTCATGGCGTTCGCATGGCTCAATTTGGCCCTGATCACCGTTCCCATTGCCCGTGCCGCCTACGGTCCCTTCGGGGGGGGGATCGGCCACCTCTATGTCCTGTTGGTGGTGGGCGCGGGCCTGCTGGCCCTCAGGCGCTGGGGAGGGAAGGAACCCGCTCCGCCGGGCTACTGGAAGCTCTTTGGCATTTTGCTGTTGGGGAGCCTCCTGCTACCCGTGCTGCTGAATCGCACCATCGCCAGCGGCGTGTTGGTGCCGCGGGGGTTTGGCCCGATCGCCATCCTCTTCGACTCCCTCGCCATCCTTCTGGTTTTCGCCTCCTCCCTCTTCGCCTTCGCGGTCACCAGTCGCTTTCCCCTGGTGGCCCTGCTGCTGGTGGTGGCCCTGGTCTTGAGCAGTTTTCGCGTCAACGACAACCATGCCGTGCGGTTGCTCCCGGCCCCTCTGGAGGGAGGCCCCCGTCGCCTCGGCGCAGACGTGCCCCCCCTGCCGACGATGGAGGCCACCTTGGAGCGCTGGCTCAGCGAAAACGACCGACGCGCTGACATCGAGGCAGCCACAGAGGGCGATCGCTGGCCCATCTATGTCGTTTCAGCCCAGGGGGGTGGGGTGTTCGCCGCCTATCACGCTGCGAAGGCCCTGGCTCTCCTCAGCAAGGAGGTGCCGGATTTTCCTCGCCATGTCTTTGCCCTCAGCGGCGTTTCGGGCGGCAGCGTGGGGGTTTCCCTCTATGTCAACGCCCTCGACCCCTCTGGAGACAACAGCGCCATCGTGGAGCGGGTGGATCGGGCCTTTGATGTCGACCATCTCGCGCCGGTGCTCGCGGCCCTGATGACAGGGGATGCCGCCCAGCGGGTTTACCCCTGGCCGGTGGCCGCCTGGGATCGGTCGCTCGGACTGGAGCTGTCCTTCAGCGACACCCCCAGCCTGACAGACCACTCCGGTCAAGTCCAACCTCCCATTTCCCTGGAGACACCCTTTTATGCCAGCCAGCTGGCTGGATCCGCCGCTGCCAGCCCTCGCCCCTTCCTGGTGCTCAACACCACAGAGGTGGACACTGGACGGCGCTTCCTGCTCTCGCCGTTCCAGTTCTCCAGTGATGCCACGTTCCACGCCCCCCTACGTCAGGAGGGGGACCAGGACGTGCGCACCAGCACAGCCGCGGTGATGAGCGCCCGCTTCCCCATCATCACGCCCTATGCCTTTTTCGATGGCTCCCCCAGCCAGCGGGAGCGGCGCACGGTGGATGGGGGCTATTACGACAACTCCGGCGCCGTGACAGGCCAGGAGATCCTCACGGCGCTTAACAAGGGCTTGGTGGAGCAGGGATTGGCGAAGAAAGCAACGGTGATCCCGATCACGATTGTCAACCGTTCCAGTTTTCAACGGGGCGGCGGCACCGACAACGAGGACGAGGGCAGTCCCTCCCCGTCCCAGCGGCCCAAGCCGCTGCTGGGCTTCTCCGCACTGGATGCGCTCTTTGCCACTCGTGAGGCCCGCGTCAGCAAAACCCTCGTCGACTTCGGGGTGGGCTGCGGCCAAAAGGGCAGCAAGGAGCTCTGCGTCACCCTTTGGCCTTACTACAAGATTTTGGCGGACAATCAAAAGGCTGATTCCTCCACCCTCTTCAGCATCCCCTTGGGATGGACCCTCTCCTGCCAGTCGAGGGCCTTCATCAGCCAGCAATTGCGCACCTCGCCTGGGATGGACCCCAACCCTTCCTGCTTGACGAATCGAACGCTGAAGGTGCAAGAAGCCGGCAGCATGGCCCGCCGCCATCAGCGCATCCTCCATGGCCGCCACCGTCTGGCACACCGGCAGCTCCAGCCCCGTCTCTGCCGCCACCGCCAGGGCGATGGCCAGATCCTTGCGGTGCAGGGCCAGCCGAAATCCCAGGGGGAAGGTGCCCGCCACCATGCCCGCGGCCCGGTGCTGCAGGGCCCAGGAGCCGGCGGCGCCCCCGGCCAGGGCCGTGCGTAGGGCGTCCATCGGCAAGCCCAGCCGCTGGCCGAGGGCCATGGCCTCCGCCACCGCCGCGTAGCTGCCCGCCACCAGGATTTGGTTGATGGCCTTGGCCTGCTGCCCCGCTCCGGCTGGCCCGAAGTGGGTGATGGCGCCCCCCACCACCTCCAGCAACGGCCGGGCCCGCTCCAGGGTTGCCGCCTCACCGCCCACCAGCACCGAGAGGGTGCCGGCTCGGGCACCTTCTGTGCCGCCGGTGACGGGCGCATCCAGCCAGGCGATCCCCAGCTCCGCAAGTCGCTCCGCCAACTGCCGGCTGCGGGCTGGCTCGATGGTGGAGACGTCGATCACCAGAGGCGCGGGCACCAGCGGCGCGGACACCTGGCCATTGGCGCGCCGGGCCCCCTGGGCCAGGGCCTTGGCGGCTCCCCCCGCCCCGAAAAGCACCTCCTCCACTGCTGGGCCATCGCTCAGGCACAGCATCAACACCTGGGCACCGGCGGCGGCTTCCGCTGGGCTGGCGGCCACCTGGGCCCCCGCTGCCTGGAGGGGCCCCTCCCGCTCCCGGGTGCGGTTGTGCACCGTCAGGGGGACGCCTGCCGCCTGGAGATTGGCCGCCATGGGGGCGCCGAGGGCGCCGAGGCCGATAAAGGCCGTAGGGGGATAGGCCATCAGGCGCCGTTGAGGGTGCAGATCTGCCGATGATCGCCCGGCGCGGCAGGATTGATGTCCTTTGCACTCCCCATGGGCCTTCTGGCACCGCGAGAGTCTCCCTCAGAGCAAGGGGATCCCCTTGCGCTGGTGGCCGATTGGCCCTGCCCCACCCCCCTCATCTCCCTGCAAGAGGCCCTGGAGCAGAGCGTGGCCCGCAGCGGCCTGAGCCGGCAGGAATGGTTGCGGCAGCTGGCCCGCGCCCTCGATCAGCCCGCCCTGCTGCCCCTGCTTTGGCTTCTGCCCCGGGGCTGGCGGTTGGCGCCAGCGGATCTGGCGCCCAGGCTGCAACCTCTGGCTGCCGTGCTGGAGCGGGGCCTGCTGACCCCCACGGTGCTCGCCGCCATGGCGGATGATCTGCCCCATCTGCTCCCGCCTGCGGCCCCCACGACGCCGACGGCTTTGGCGCTCTGGGAGTCCGCTTCCAGCCCCCCGCTGCCAACCACCCTCGCTGTCCTTCTGGCCTTGCCAGAGGCGGTCCCTGTCTCAGCACCCCCCTCCCCAGCGGATGGCCCCCCAGCCCTGGGGCGGTTTGCCCAGCTCACCGGCGGTCTGGTGTGGAGCAATCAGGGCCTCAGCTACGAGCAATCACCCCAGGAGCGGCAGCGCAACAGCGTCTGCGCCCAAGCCCTCAATCGCCTGGGGACCAACCTGCTCGGGGGTGAGCCTTGGGCTGTGGAAGGCTGCCGCAGCCCTGCCGCCCTGGTGGGGCTGTTGGCAGCGCAGGGCTGGCACGTGTGGGCCCAGCTGCGCTGTGGCGTCACCAGCTTCGGCTTGGGGGCCAGCCTGCCAATGGAGGGCGGGGAGGGCTGGAGGCAGGTGCCGCTCGCCCTGCCGATTCGCACGGGCCTGCTCGATGGGGCAGGAGCGGAACGGGTGTCGCTGCTTCCTCACTGCTGCCTGGAGATGGAATGGCGCCGGGAAGGGGAGATCATTCGGTTGCAGTATTACCAAGGCAGGGAGGGCCTTTGCGGTTGGGAAGGGCAGAACGATCTGCAGCGGCCTTGGCAAAATGATCGCCAGAACGGCACCCTTCGCTACTTTGGGGAGCGCTACACGGGCGATCGGCTCGCTGCCGTGCTGGATCTCTGTGATGGCATGGCGTTGGTGCACAACTTGGAGGCCAGCGAGCGCCACCTGCTCCATGGGGGCTATGGGCCCTTGGGCCTCTGCATCGACAGCGCAGCGTTGCTCCAACAGGCCCTGGAGGGCCACTGCCAGGTGTTCCCTGTGCTCCTTGGAGGCATCTGGCGGGAACGGCTCCTCAGGCGCTGCCAGTCGGTGTTGGCCACCGCCCCCTTGGGCGAAGGGCAACGCCAAGCCCTGGAGGGGTATGAGCGCGCCTTGGGGGCCCTTCCCTATGACGGCTTCCTACAAGGGGCCGGGGCTGCGCAGGCGTTGGAGCGCCTGCGGGCCTGCCAGCCCAGCAGCAGCCCCTTTGTGGTGGTGAGCGAGCTGCTGGGGGATTGAGTTCCCCCTGATCCCTTCTCCTGGCAAGGGTTCAACAGGGTGGACGGAGCGGAAGTCTGCCTCCGTCGCTCCATGGGTGATCCAGGGGAGGGGGAAGGAGTCGATCTAGCTTGGCCCGGCAACAGCCGCCACAATCGCCCCGATCACCGCCTCCCGGTGGCGCTCGGAAAAGGGCCCCTGGTTGCCGTTGTGGGTCATCCCCGGGATCAGGATGCGGCGCACGGTGCCCGCGCTGATGGCTTTGTTCCAGCGGGTGAGGGGCAGCAAGGGCGAGCGGCCGGGGTAGGCGAGGCGCCCCACCAGTTCCATCGGATCGCGGCTGCCCACCACCGTGGTGATGCCCTCCACCTTGGCGAGCTCCTGGTTGCCGCTGAACACCCCGCAAAATGTCACGATGCGCACGGGGCAGCGGCAGATTCGCCGCAGGTAGTCGGCCATGCCCATGGCCATTTCGCCGCCGCCGCTGTAGCCGAGCAAGGTGATCGGCGCGCCGGAGGAGGGATGGAAGCCCGTCTTGGCGAGCCGCTCCGCCACCTTCAGCGCCAATTCCACATTGAGGATCGGCCCATAGCGCCGATCGGAGGAGATGCCCACCTTGATCACATTGTTGGCCTCCACCAAAGTTGCCGCCAACACCTGCACCAGCCCATTGGGATGTTGCTCCTGCAGGTTCAGCACACGCCGCCAAAACCAAGCGCTGCCAGCGTCTTCCGCCAGGCCAACGGGCAGCACGGTGTAGGTTTCGATCGCTCGCATGAGCCGGGTGTGGGGGCCGAGGGCCCGCTCCAACAGGGCGAGAAAGTCGGTAATGCGTGGCGGGTGATCGCTTTCCTTTTGATGGATGCCATCGAGATACACCACATAGTGCGCAGCGGTCTGTGCCGTGCGGTGTGGGGTGGCCTCGAAGAGTGTGGCGGGCTCCTGCAGCCCCTCGATCCATCCCTCCCAGAAGGCGAATTGGCTCACCAGCGAATAGATGCCGGCGGTGGGGATGAGCACCAGCAGCAGCACGCCGATCACCCGCAGCAGGGGGGCCTGCTCCGCTGCGCTGAGCAGGGTGCCCACTGGGCGGAGTCCATGGCTGAGGGCCAACAGGCCCAGCCCAAGCCCCACCAGGGCCAGCAGGCCCAGGCCCCGGCGCCGGGAGTCGCGCAGCTGCTCCCGCACCGCCGCCCGGATCGCCCCTCGAGCCAAGGGAGTGGGCGCTGTCCCGTTCATCGTTCGCCGAGGTGGGAGGCCAGGGTGGCGTAGCTCGCCTGCCACCTCTGGCGAAAGCGCACCCACACCAGGGCGGTGGCCAGGCCATAGCCCGGGCTGCAGAGCAGCAGGGCCTCGCTGGGCGGGAGGTCAAAGCGGGCGTGCAGGAAGGCCACCACATTGAGATGCACCAGCACCCAGATGGCCCCTGCGATCAACTCCCCCACATAGGGCGCGGCGGCGAACACATAGAGGGTGGCGGGCAGCAGGCAGGGCGCCACCCCTTCCAGCACCTTCTCGGGAGCCACAGGCCTGGAGGCGAAGAGTTTGAGCAGCAGCATGTCGCAGGCCAGGGCCAGCAGGTAGGCCACCGAAAGCACCAACACATCCAGCAGCAGGTGCACCAGGATCTGGCGGCGATTCAACCGGTTGGCCAGCAGGGCAAAGACGTGGGAGAGGGCAATGGAGGCCCCCACCACCAGAAGCAGGCCCAGTCCCAGGTCGGCGTTGGCCAGCCAGTTGCCCAGCTGCCGCAGGAGGTGGGAGAGGTGGGGCATGGCGTTGGCGACAACGTCCAGGGTGTTTCCACGCTCCAATATGGCTCTGTAGACCTCAGTCCAGCTGGAGCATGCTTTGCCTGGACCCTCGCTTCAATAGGTGGATGAGTGTGAATCGGTGGATGAGTGAGCGACGCGTCTGGTTGGTTGAGATCCCCCTCGTCGGTTTGGCTCTCACCCTCACCCTCACCGGCTGCGGTCCACGCCCCGGCTGGCAGGTGCGGGAGCTGGCTCCTAGCCCTGTGCCGCCCCAGCCCCAGGACGCCCTGGCCCGTTGCAGCCAGGCCCTGGCGGCCAAGGGCCTGCTCCAGCCCGAGCGGGCCACCCCAGCCGATCCCACCAACTTTGGCGAGCGGCAGATGCGGGATGTCTTCGGCCGCCAGGTGCCCCACACCCCGCAGTTGATCGTGCTCCACGAAACCGTGGTGAGCGAAGCCGACACCCTGAAGCTCTTCCAAACGCCCCATCCCCGCGATGAGGATCAAGCCAGCTACCACCTGTTGATCACCCCCACGGGTGAGCGCCTGCGGCTGGTGGCCGATGAACAGCGCGCCTATGGCACGGGGATGTCGGCGTGGGGAGATCTGAGCGTGCGCATCCGCCCCACCTCGGTCGGTTCGATCAATAATGTGGCGCTCCATCTGAGCATGGTCACCCCTGCCGACGGCCGCGGTGACGCCCCCGCCCACAGCGGCTACACCCCCGCCCAATACCAGGCGGCCGCTGCCCAGGTGTTGCTCTGGCAGGCCCGCTGGGGCATTCCCCTGAATCGCCTCACCACCCATGCCGCTGTGGATCGCAGCCGCAGCCGCTACGACCCGCGCAGTTTCCGCTGGGATCGCTTTGAGATGGCCTGGAAACAGGCGGCGACCAGGTGCGGCTTCACCGCCTATGACACCGGGCTCGCGGCTCCCTGAGGCGCTGCCTCTCGCACCTGCACCCTCACCGTTGAGATCCCGGAGGTGAGCCCCCGCCTCACCGGTTGCACGGGCTGGGGGGTGGAGGGATCCAGGCTCACCTGGAAGCGCCGCACCACCTCGCTCAAAACCACTTTCATTTCAAAGAGAGCGAAGGCCATGCCGATGCAGCGGCGGCTGCCATTGCCGAAGGGCAGGAAAGTGGTGGGGCCGAAGGTGCCTGAAACAAAGCGTTCGGGATCAAAC
>JBIIJA010000158.1:0-5608 GCA_044234195.1 Cyanobium sp.
GTTGCGCCATTAGTCTTGGCTTGAACGATTGACTGAACGTAAGGTCCGTTCAAGAAGTAGTTGAGGTATGCCGGCTCAACCTTTGAGCGGTCAGGCCGGATCAGCAAGGTGCGCTGCCCGAGGCACGGCGTGAGTCCCACCGGGATCATTGCGACGTTTCCGACAGGTGCCTCCCGGGCCATGATGAGGTCGCCAGCCTGTGGCACAGCCCGCCTTGTCCACTGGCGGTATGTGTTCTCCGAAACCCGATTTACGCCATCGAGAATGAATACTCCCCTGCCAATGTTGGGCGTCCTGATTGATGGATAGCCCGTGTCCTGCGTCGGGGCAGTCTTGTGTTCGCAGTCCACGATGAGCTCGCATACCTCGTTGAGCTCCATCACGACGCTTCCAAAATCCCCGCCACATTGGCGGCGATGGTTTGCTCCAGCGTCCGCGCCTGGACGTTGAGGGTTTCTAGCTCTTCGTTCAGCGCCTGCAGCTGCGTCTTGAAGTCCTCGTCGCTCACTTCCTCGCCCGGGGCCACGCCCACGTAGCGGCCGGGGTTGAGCGACCAACCTTGCGCCTCGATCTCCGCGAGCGTCGCCGCCTTGCACAGGCCGGGGATGTCGGCATAGGCGGGCTTGTTGCCGAACACCTCCGCGAGTTTGGCCGCCGTCTCCTCGCCACTCACGGTCAGGTCAGTCGCTTCGCCGCGATAGAGGCGCACCAGGTTGGCGAGGAAGCCGATCTGGGCGGGCGTCCAGTCGCGGTGGGCGCGGTCCAGCTGCCGGTAGATGTGGCGGGCATCGATGAAGAGCACGGTGTCGGCGCGTTTGGTCTGGGCCTTGCCCCGGTCGAGGAACCACAGCGTGCAGGGCAGCGTCACCGTGTAGAACATGTTGGGGCCAACGGCCACCATCACATCCACCGCCCGCGCCTCGATCAGCTTCTGCCGCAGCTCCTGCTCGCTGCCGCGGGCATCCGAGGCCGAGTTGGCCATCACGAAGCCGGCGCGGCCCTTGGCGTTGAGCGCCGAGTAGAAGAGCTGGATCCAGAGATAGTTGGCGTTGTCGGTGCGCGGCAGGCCGAAGGGGTAGCGGCGGCCGGCGCCGACCATGTCCTTGAGCCGCTCCTTGTCCACCGCGTTCACATTGAAGGGCGGATTGGCGAGCAGGAAGTCGAACTGGCCGGTGGCCGTGTGCGGGTCGTCGTAGTAGCTGTTCACGTTGCCGCCGTGGCGGATGTCGCCCTCCAGCCCATGCACGGCGAGGTTGAGACGGGCGAGGCGGCCGGTTTCGTCGGTCTTCTCCACGCCGCAGATCGAAAGCTCGGCGGCGGGGTTCTGGTGGTGCTCGCTCACGAAGCGGGCCGACTGCACGAACATGCCGCCTGAGCCGCAGGCGGGATCGAGGATGCGGCCGTGGAACGGTTCGATCACCTCGGTGAGCAGCTGCACAATGCTGCTGGGTGTGTAGAACTCGCCGCCGCCCTGGCCTTCGCTCATGGCGAAGGCGCCGAGGAAGTATTCGTAGATGCGGCCGAAGGCGTCGAACTCCAGCGAGGCCGGAATCTCGGAGATCTTCTTGAGCAGCTGCTTCAGCAGGGTGCCCGTGAACAGGTGGTAGGTCTTCGGCAGCACGCCCGACAGCTGGCTGTTGTGCTGCTCCACCAGGCGCATGGCGGCATTCACCAGGGCACCGATGTCGGCCCCTTCCGGCCGCTCCAGCAGCCAGGCGAAACGGGCCTGCTCCGCCAGATACAGCACCCCATCGGCGTGGTAGGCCCCGGGTTCCTCCAGGCGGCTGCCGCGCCGGCTGCTCGCCTCCGCTTCCGCCAGCACCGCCCGCCGCGCCAGAAAGCGCACCTCCGCGAAGCGCAGGAAGATCAGCCCCAGGATCGGCCCCGAATACTCCTGCGCCTTGAGGCCCGAGTTGGCCCGGAACTGATCGGCCGCGTCCCAGAGGTTCTTCTCCAGAGTGCTCTTGGCGGCGTCCTTTTCCGGCGGGGCGATCCAGCGGGAGGGGGTGAAGGCGCCAGGCACCCCGGCGGGCGGCGGGGGTGGTGTGGGTGGGCTGGCTTGATGGGTGGACATTCCTGAGGAGCCGTTGGGGGAAGGAGCCGCGGCACCCGTTGCTGAGGCAAGGGCCACCGAGCCACCACGGCCTCTGCCGGTCACGATCGTGCGGCTGGCCAGCAGCGCGCTTTTGACCTGCTGGTAGGTGGCCTCATCCCACTCGAGCAGCTCTTGCAACCGGCCATTGCCTGCGGAGCCTCCAAGGGCGTGCAGGGCACCCAGGAAGGCGGCGTGGCTCTCTTGCTCGATCGTGGTCTCCTGGGGCATTGAAGGATCGGCGCAGCGCTTGGGAGCAGCGGCTGCAACTCCAGACTGCGCTCAGCTTGCCAGCCTCACACGCCTTTTGGAAGGCAGTCGATCACCGATCAGCTGGGAAGGTTGGCACCCACGGAGGGACGAAGTCTCCGTTCTTGAATATAATTCCGAAAAATTCTATGAATATGCTCCTTTGGAACTCTATGGTTCTCCACCCGCTGGATGGATTCACGATCGCGGTGTTGAGCTTGGTTTGATTGATTAAAGGGGGGGTACTCTGGCTTTTACTCATGCGCCCAACGCTCAAGATCAGCGGCGGAATATGGCTTGGCATCGGGATGAGATTTATGCTCCCGACCGTTGCATCTTGATGTTAGGCACCCTGCAGCCTCCTCAGTAAAATGAAGCCTTCCTGTTCTCGCAGTTTTGTCGCAGCCTGCCGATGCAGAACCGCCCTTAATGACCTCAATCAGACCGTCAGGTGGCTCGTCTGTTATTGCTCTGGCAGGTGTCCTGGCGTCAGACGAGCCAGCTGATCCGCCGCACGGTTGAGCCCTCACTCAGCCGATGGTGATTGCGACGATAGTGGCGCTCTTGATGCGCTTCTTCAGCTTGCGGCTGAACCCGAAGGCAGCACCGACGCCGAGGAGGGGGAGGGGGCCTGGGACAGGTTTGCCAATGGTCAAGTTGTCGATGCCGAAGGACCCTAGATTTGTTGCCTGACCATTTGGAAGGCCTATCGCAATTGATTTAATGGATAGGCCTGAAGTGATACCGAAAAAGGTATCAAGAGGGAATGAAGGAACAGCAACAGGCAGGTTACACCATCTAGCGTGCCAACAGAGGTCGTTGTAAACGACAAAATGAAGGAACCATTGCATCCGGCGCAATAGTAGAATTCTCCCTGGGGGGCTTGATCTACGATGTTGATCTCAAAAGGAAGATAGATGAGATAAGGTTAGCTGCAAGCAGCGAATTGTCTCCGACTATTGCTATTTTGTAGGTCCACTGCGCAATCTGCATAATATGTGTTCACCGTGTTATACAGGAGTGCAGGGTGCAGCTAAAGACGCAATAACAGAGCCTCGCATGAATGATCTACCTTGCCATGAAAAGCGTGCAGACAGTGCCGAAGCTGTTACCGAAACGAGATGAAGATGCTACGCTTAGTATAGATGTACGTGGTCTGACTTGTCGATCCTTAGATCTAGTCACTGGATGGTTCTGTGAACCGCCCATCCGGTTGCTGTCTTTTTCGCAAACCACCAGCCAAGGTGCTTGAAGATCCACTTAAACGTTTGATGGTGCATGGGGTCTAAGCAAAGAGTGTCTAAGGCTACGTGTGGTTTGCGGGTCCGATAACCACCCGCGTTGCAGGCTACAAAATATGCCCAGGTCTGCGACCCCAAGGGGCCCTCGGAAGAGCACGTGGGTATAAATCATTGTTATCCCAGACATCTCATCACCCAAGAGGTCCTGCCTCGTTTGGACCCTGGCTGAGGAGTCCCCTGCCTACGGCGCCTCCCTGCAGCAGAACCCTTCGGCCTGCGGGCAGCCATCAGGGAGTCACCGCCCGGCCCGCCGCCAGCAACCCCTCGATCTGATCAAGAGCCTCATCCAAGGGCTCCACGGCTTGGGTGATGGCCGCATCGCCGGCCTCCGAGCTGGGCCATTGGCGCTCCACCTGGCGTTGGAGATGGCGCAAGCCCCCGTCGATGCTCTCCAACCGGGTGGACAGGGCCAGCAAGCGCCCATCCCGCTCGTCGATCCCCAGCCTGGCGGCTTCCAGATTGCTGCGCAGTTGCTCCACCAGCCTGGTGCGCTCCTGCCGCAGAGTGGGGGAGGTTTCACGGCGGAGGGTCTGCTCCTCCCGCCGCAGCCGCTCCACCAGGTCTTCGGCCGGGAGCAACACCCCACCTCCGGATTCCAGCAGGGGCCGGCGTTCGGCGATGCGCTCCGGCAGGGCCCGCAAGCGCTCGCAGCAGAGCTGCACTAGGCCCAAGCCGTCCAGGTGGTCGGGGCTTTGGAACCGGGCCAGGGCCTCCGTGCGCACGAGCTCGGCCTGGGTGGCCAGCTGCTGGCTGCGCTCCAGGGCCTCCTCAATGCCAGCGCTGACACGACGATCCCGCAGCCGCTCCCGCCGGCTCCCGCCCCGCCGCCACCAAGTGAGCCCCAGAGCCAGGGCCACCGCCAGCGGCAGGGTGTACCAGAGAGGCAGGCCGACCAGGCGGGTGAGCAGCACCAGGGCCGCACCGCCCGCCGCCACGGCGAGCGGATCATCGAGGGGGTTGGGCCAGGCGGTGGGGGAAGCCATCAACAGAAGGGGCGATGGGGATCAAAAGGCCAATTGCAAGTCGTCCAGCCGGCGCCGCACGCTATCGACCGTGCCCTCGAGGAATTCACCCCCGTTGCTCTGGGCGATCTGGCGCAACACATCGGCGTTGTAGTCGCCACGGTTGCCGTAGCCAATGGTGAACACGCCGATGCGCTCATCGCTGCGGAAGCCGCTGCGCTGCAGCTCAGCCATCAGGGCCTCTTGAGACAGGGGGGAGCCGGAATCCTTCCCATCGGTGAGCACCACCACCGCCAGGATCTCTCCGCTCTGGCGCGTTTGCCGCACCCAATCCCTCCCGGCCAGCACGGCGTCATGGAGCCGGGTGGCCCCATCGGCCCGCAAGCCACCCACAAAGGCTGCCGCCCGATCCCGATCGGCACCACCGCCGCGCACCACCATGGGCTGTTGCACGGTGCTGTCGAAATCGATCAGGGCCACCACATCGCGGGGACCGATTTGGTTGAGGTAGGCCTGCAGGCTCCGCTGCACCGCCGGCAGCTTGTCGCCCTCCATCGACCCGGAGCTGTCCACCACCAGGGCCACCCGGGAAGGTTTCTTCACCAGGGTGCGCCAGGTGCGGATGATCTCCTCCACCACCTCGGGCCTGGGGGCCCGCAGGGAGTTGTAGGTGGCTTTGGGATCGGCGCCGTAAGCGGGGCTCACCCGGTTGGCGGGCACGGCGGGATTGGCGGGCCGGAGCCCCTGCTCCGCCACCAGCCGCTGGATGGCGGGCTGCTGGAGGCGCTCGATCAGCCGCAGGGCGGCCTGCCGCTCCCGGGGCGACACCCAGGGCGCGGTGGGCAGGATCGCCCGCATCGTGCTGGAGTAAGTGGAGGGTGGATAGACGGCCACCAGGGGCTCTTGATCGGCCTGGCGGCTGCCGTTGGCGGCCACCACGGAGGATTCGTACACCGAGGCCACCGACGCCCAAAACGGACCATTGCGCTGCATCGCCTGGGCCA
>JBIIJA010000094.1:0-7443 GCA_044234195.1 Cyanobium sp.
CCGCCGCATGATCGCCGGACCAGCCAGCCGCGTGAGGCTGGCTGGTCGAAAGCCAGTGGCCCGGCGTGATCCGTGAACTCATAGCTGTCGATCGTCATTGCTTAGCAATGACAGAACAAGCACTCACTTCCTAGCCCGCTCGCATTCACCGGGATCCGTTAAGCATGCATTCTCACATCTCTTTCATAAGATTCAGCATCATGAGCTCCTACTGATTCCAAGACTCGATACGCATTCTTGTAACCCTGGACCGTAGGGAGTGAGCAAGCTGAGACAAATCCACAACCATCTAATGGATGGTCGCGGCCAGCTCGGCTTCAACTCTCCAGCTCCGGTGTGTACCCTCGCCGCAGAATGTTTGCCGCGCAGGTGCGCGGCCAAACGAGGTGCAGCAGATCATCTGGGCACCAAAGGGGTGGCGGCCCACCACGGCGCCGGTGATGCCGCGGTTGACATACAACTTGCCCACCGGCAACCTCCGGCGGCACCCCACACACATTGTGGGGGCCCAGGTAGGCCTGGTCTGTGGCCCTCTCCAGCAGAGCGCTGTCCACCGCCAGGATCCGCTCCTGAGGTTGGGCCTTCTCAACGGTGAACGGCTCAGGGGTGGGGGGCACGGGCACGGTCCAAGCCACAAGGTGCGGCATGAACGGTCGCCCGCAAGCGCCGTGGGGCACAAACTGTCAGCGAAGTGTCAAGGGTGAGCCGCTCGAATGGGGAGCGTCAGGAGACGATGAAGGTCTGAATGGGATCTGGAGAGACTGGGTGTTGATGACAAGCGCCGAACAAATGCTTCGGAAGCTCTTCCGACTCTTTCCAATCCTCAAACACAAATTCGTCCTTTTCTCAGGTGTGGGCCTATCAGGCTTGGTGGTGCAGATTGCCTCCTTGTGGGTGCTGCATCACAGCCTCAACCTTCCCTTTTTCATCGCCCAGCTGGCCTCCATCCTTGTGGCGATGCTCTCCAACTTCGCCCTCAACAACGTGATCACCTTTCGGGCAAAGCGCCTGCGGGGGAAGACCTGGTTTCGGGGGTTGCTGAGTTTTTGCCTCGCCTGCAGTCTCGGTGCTTTGTTCAACCTGCTGTCCGCTCAGTTGACATTTGGGCTGGGGGGTCATTGGCTGCTCGCTGGCCTCGTGGGAACGGCGGTGGGCTCGATGTTCAACTACGTCTCCAGCGATCGCCTCACCTGGAAATCAAACCGCCGCCAACCTCTCCCCCAGCCCGCCAACGCCCTCGACAGCCCCTGAGTCAGCCCCAAGGCCTCCCTTCCCCACCTGCTGTCACGGGTCGGTGCCAAGGGAGAATCAGCCCACGTCGCTGCACCCAGCCCGCTCCTGTTGTCCTCCGCACCAGCTTCCTGGCCGCCCCCATTGGGACCCGCCGGATCCACCAGCGTGATGGGGGTGCTCAACCTCACCCCGGATTCCTTCAGTGATGGGGGCCGACTCGCCAGCGTGGAGGCCGCCCTGCGCCAGGCGGAGCGATTGCTCCAGCAGGGGGCGACCGTGCTGGATTTAGGGGCCCAAAGCACCCGCCCCGGCGCCCAGGAGGTGGGGGCGGCGGGCGAACTAGAGCGCCTCCTGCCCGCTCTGCGGATGATCCGAAGCGCCCATCCCGAGGTGGCGCTCTCCATCGACACTTTCGATGCCTCTGTGGCGGAAGCCGCCCTGGCCGCTGGTGCCGATTGGATCAACGACGTGCGCGGCGCCAACGCCACCCCCGGCGCCCCTGGAGGCAGCCTGCGGGATCCGGCGATGCTGCCCCTGATGGCCCGCGCGGGCTGCCCTTATGTGCTGATGCACAGCCGGGGCGACAGCCGCACCATGGATGGCCTGACCCACTACCACGACGTGGTGGTGGAGGTGATGGAAGAGTTGAGAGCCGCGACGGAGCAGGCCCTGGCCGCCGGGGTGGAGCCGAGGCAGATTCTCTGGGATCCGGGCTTGGGCTTCGCCAAAACCACCGCCCAAAACCTGGAGCTCCTGCGGCGCCTTCCAGAGCTGGTGGCAGCCGGGTTCCCCGTGCTGGTGGGCCCCTCCCGCAAGCGCTTCATCGGGGCGGTGCTGGGTGAACCCCGCCCCCGGGCCCGGCTCTGGGGCACGGCGGCCGTTTGCGCGCTGGCGGTGGAGCGGGGCGCTGCGGTGCTGCGGGTCCACGATGTGGGCCCGATCGTGCAGGTGGCGCGGATGGCGGCGGCGGTGGCCTCCTGATGCGCCTCTTGCACACCTCCGACTGGCACCTGGGCCGCTCCTTCCACGGGGCCTCCCTGCTGGAGGAGCAGGCGGCGGCCATGGCCCGCATCGTTGAGCTGGCCCGGGATGGGGAGGTGGATGCGGTGCTGATCGCTGGCGACATCTACGACCGGGCCATCCCCCCCGCCGAAGCCGTGCAGCTCTTCAACGACACCCTGGCCCAGCTGCGCCAGGCCGGCGCGGCGGTGATCGCCATCCCCGGCAACCATGATTCCCACGTGCGGGTGTCGATCTACGACCCCCTGCTCTCCGCGTTCGGGGTGTCGATCCGGGGGGAGGTGCGCCGCGCCCAGGAGCCTGTGCTGGTGAGCCCCCGGCGGGGCGGCTCCCCTGTGGCGATTTACCCCCTGCCCTACCTCGATCCCACGGTGGATGGCCCAGCCCTCAGCACCGACACCACCACCCCCACCAGCCGACTGCGCCATGAGGATGTCACCCGGCTGGCCCTTGGGCGCATCCGCCAGGATCTGCAAAGCCGGCCCCCCCATCGCTCCGTGCTGCTGGCCCACACCTTTGTGGCGGGGGGCGACAGCTGCGAATCGGAGCGGGAGCTCACGGTGGGCAATGTGGATCGGGTGAGCGTGGACGCCTTCGCCGGCTTTGATTTGGTGGCCCTGGGCCATCTGCACCGCGGCCAGGAGCTGGATGGGGCTCGCCTGGCCTATTCGGGCTCCCCCCTGCCCTATTCGTTCTCCGAAGAACGGCACCGCAAATCGGTGCGCCTGATCGAGCTCAACCCATCGGGTGTGCCCACCGTGGAGACCGTGCCCCTCAACGTGGGCCGGCCCCTGGCCACCATCGAGGGGCCCATCGAGCAGCTCCTGGCCGATCCAGCCCTGGAGGCGGCCAGCGGAGCCCGGGTGCGGGCGATCCTCACCGATGAGGCCCTGCCCCTGCAGGCCAAGGCCAGGCTGCAACGCCGCTTCCCCCATATCGCGGAGCTGCGCCATCGGCCCCCGGAGGTGGGGCGAGCCTCCCTCAGCGCCCGCCATCAGCAGGTGCGGCAGGCCGCCTCCCCCTTGGATCTGGCGGCAGCCTTCTTTGAAGATCAGCAGGGGCGGCCCGCCAGCCCGGCGGAAGCCAAGCTGCTGCGCGACGCCTTGGCCGCAGCTGGCCACCCCGAGGAGCCATGAGGCCCCATCTCCTGCGCATCGAGGCCTTCGGCCCCTACGCCGATCCGCTGGAGATCAGCTTCGATGCCCTGAGCCAGGAAGGGCTGTTTCTCATCCACGGCAACACCGGCGCCGGCAAAACCTTTCTCCTCGATGCGCTCTGCTTCGCCCTCTACGGGGAGGTGTCGGGGGATCGCAACGTGAAGGGGTTGAAATCGGATCACGCCGCACCTGGCGCCGTGCCGCGGGTGAGCCTGGAGTTTTCCTCAGGCGGTCGTCGCTATGGGGTGGAGCGCAGCCCGACCCACAGCGCACCCAAAAGCCGGGGAGAGGGGAGAACGGAAAAGGCCCCCTCCGCCGTCCTCTTTCGCCTGCAGGGCAACCAACGGGAAGCGATTGCCAGCCGCACCACGGAGGTCACCCGGGAGGTGGAGGGGCTGGTGGGGCTGAGCGCGGCCCAATTTCGCCAGGTGATTCTGCTGCCCCAGGGAAAATTTGCCGAGGTGTTGCGCGCCCGCGCTGAAGAACGGGAAACCCTCCTCAAAACCCTCTTCCACACGGTGGTGTTTGAGCAGGCGGGGCAATGGCTGGAGGACAAGGCGCGCCAGGCCCGCATCGCCTTGACGGAGGCGGCCAGGGGACAGGAGGTGCTGCGGCAGCAGGCGGCCCAGGAATGGAGCCCCTACCAACCCCCCGGGGAGGAGGCCGCGGTGCCCGCCGATCAGGCCGCCCTCGATCTCCTGGAAAGCCGCATCCAGGAGATTGCCGCCGCAGCCACCACCGCCCTGCAGCAGGCCAACACCAACCTGGAGGAGGCCCAGCAGGTGAGGCAAACCACCGCCTTGTTGCTGGATCGCTGGACCCGCCGCGCCACGGCGGCCGCCCGGCTTAGCGAGCTGGAGGGCAAAGCGGAGGTGGTGGAGGACTACCGCCAGCGCCTCAAGCGGGCTGAACGGGCGGAAGCGCTCAGGCCAAGCCTGGAGGCGGAACGGGCCGCCCAAGAGGCCCTCAGCACTCTGCAGGAGCGCCTCCAAGGCCTGTTGCGCCAAGCCATCCGCGCCCGTGATGGCGCCCAGGGGTTGCCTTTGGAGGTGGTGCTGCTGGATCTGCTGAAGATCCCCAGCCTGGAGGAGCTCAGTGGGGCCGCCAATGCCTTGGCGGGGCGGCGGGCGGAGGTGGGGGCCTTGCTGAAGCAAGCCAATGAAGCCGCCGCCGCCCGAGCCAAGGCCAAAGAACGTACCGAGGGGCTCCACCAGGTCAGCCGGGTGCTGGCCCAAACCCAGGCGGGGATCGAGGCCAAGCAAGGGGAGCGGCAGGCCACCTACGAGGCCTGCACAGCGGCTCGAACGGCTCGGGATCAACGTGATGGCTTGCAGCGCGCCGCGGAGCAGGCCCAGGAGCGGGCCCAGGCCGCCGAAGCCATCCGTCCCGCCCAACAGCGGGAACAGGAGGCCATCGCCGCCCACAACCGCGCCGAAGCCCACCTCAATCGAGTCCAGGCCGCCTTGCTGGAGCTGCGGCACCGCCAGATTTTGGGCATGGCGGCCCAGCTCGCCCAGGGACTGGTGGAGGGCCAACCCTGCCCGGTCTGCGGGGCCACCACCCACCCCGCTCCCCATCAGGGCGAGGGGGAGGCGATCGGGGAACGGCAGATCCAAGGGGCGGAGGGGGAGGTGAGTGCCGCCAGCCAAAGGGCCCAGGAGATGGCAGCGGCGGTGGCCGCCGCCCAGGCGTTCCTTCAAGGGATGCGAGACAAAGCCGGTGGGGCGGCCGAAGACCCAGAGGCGGCGAGGGCCGCCGCCAGGGAAGCCCGCATTGCCCTGGAGGCGGCGCAAGCGTTGGCCCAGAAGCTGGAGGGGCTGGAGCAGGCCCTGGCGGCCCAGGATCAGGCGCTGGTCCAGGCGCAGGAGCGCTGCCAGGAGGCCAAAACCCAGATCGCCCTGCTGCAGACCGCCGGTGTGGAGGCGGAAGCGCGGGCCCTGGCCCTGGAGTCCGACATTCGCCAAGCGCTCGGAGATGGGGTGGATCCCCAAAGCGTGCTGGACACCTTCGGGCCACTCGAGCGGGCTCTCAAGGAGCTGGTCACCAGCCGCCAAGCCCACAGTCAGGCCGCCAGCCGGCTGGCGGAGGCCAGAGCGCGGCTCTCCCAGGAACTCGCCACCTCCACCTTTGCCACGGCCCAGGAGGTGGAGCTGGCCCTCCAGGGTGCCGACGCCACCCGCCGCCAGCTCTGGGCCCAGCGGATCGAGGCCTACGAGAGGGAGGTGATTGAACTGCGGGGGCTGATGGCCTCGGCGGATCTGGCAGGGCTGCCCCTGGAGAGCCCTGATCTGGCCCAGGCGGAGGCGGCCCTGGCAACGGCCGATGCCGCACGGGTGAGGGCCCTGGAACGGCTGGGTGAAGCCCGCGGCACCCAACAGGACCTGGCCAGGCTGGCCAGGGAGCACAGGACTGGCGAGGAGCTCACCCATCGCCTGCGGCGGGAAGCCCAGTTGGTGAGCGCCGTAGCCGAACGCTGCCTGGGCAAAGCGGCCCCCTACATCTCCCTGCAGCGCTGGGTGCTCTCAGCCTATTTGGAAGACATCTGTCGGTTTGCCAACCAGCGGCTGGAGGTGATGACCTCGGGCCGCTACCAGCTCCGGCTCAGCGATGAGGGGGGGCGCGGTGGCCGGCAGGCGGGCTTGGGACTAAAAGTTCTCGATGCCTACACCGGCGAGGAACGGGAGGTGAACAGCCTCTCGGGGGGAGAGACGTTTCAGGCTTCTCTTGCACTGGCCCTGGCGGTGGCCGACACGGTGGAAGCGCGCTCAGGAGGCGTGCATCTGGAGGCCCTTTTCATCGATGAGGGGTTCGGCACCCTCGATCCCGACAACCTGCAGCTGGCTATGGACGAACTGGACCGCTTGCGGGAGGGCGGCAGGATGATCGGCGTCATCAGCCATGTGGGAGCCCTCAAAGAGCGCATCCGCGCGGGCATCGAAGTGAGCTCTGGCGAGAAGGGTTCGGCCGCACGAGTGGTGCAAACAACCCTCCAATGACGTTTCAGCCCATCGTTTCAGCCGATCACAAGCTTCCACCATTCGCCAGGTCCGGGCTAAGAACGAACTGCAGCGACGGTGCGCCATGGGCACAGACCCCCGCAGACGAGGAGGCCGACTGACCTGGAGGGCCCCGGGCTCCTCCAATGGAACGCTGTCTGGGCACCAAGCGACGCCAACCGTGCCGAGGCTCCTTGCGGGTCTGCCAACAGCGGCGGCCCCCTACGACCCTCAGCAGCCCATCACCAAGGAACTCAAACAACTCATTGCTGAGCAGGGCTATCAGGAAGCATTTGAGCAGGCCATCCGACGCGTGGGAGAGCAGAACATCCCTGAGATTGAAGCCATTCAGACACTGGATCAGTTCTACTTTTTTATCGACGCCTTGGTCACCTGGATCCCGGGACTACGGATTTGGGAATGGGAGGGAACGATCTACCACGAGCGGACCGATTACTTGCATGTGATGGAGTTTTATTATTTTTTCAATCAGCCCTCCCTTCTGGCACTGCAAAGCCCCATCGATCCGATGGAGGGAGAAGTGCTCACGCCTCTATCCCTCTGGCTCAGACGCTTTGCCATCAGCTGGGGAGAATTCCTCGATACACCTGAATCAAGTGCAGCCCTGGAAAGCTATAAGTTTGCGCACGAATACGCTTATCAAGATTACAAAGGTGGCGAGGGTGGCATGGGAGATTACAAGACATTCAACGACTGGTTTGCACGAACCTTTAAGGCCATTGATCAGCAAAGGCCCATCGCCCAGCCCGATGATCCACGGGTCGTTGTCTTCCCAGCCGAGTCGACGTTTGTCGGTCAATGGAGCATCAGCACAGCCGTTGGGGAGCCGATGCCAGCGGAGCCTTCCATCGTGGTGAAACATGTGGAATGGCCGATCCCTGAGCTGCTCAAGGATTCCGCCTATGGGCGAGAGTTTGAGGGGGGAATCTTTATCCACAGCTTCCTCAATATTTTTGATTATCATCGGCAGCATGCCCCAGCGTCAGGCAGGATCATCGAGGCCAAATTCATTCCTG
>JBIIJA010000095.1:0-7434 GCA_044234195.1 Cyanobium sp.
CACCCACCCAAACCCCTGCGACGGCAGCGGTGATCCAATAGGCCCGCCAGCGACGCTGATAGATGTATCCGGCCCCAAGGCCAGGCACCACATTCAGAACAGCGGCCAGCCATGGAGCAGAGCTGGCGAGGATCTGCTTCGGGTTGGATGGATCGTCCAAGGAAGGCATCGTCATGGCAGCGCCAGCTCAGGCGTCTGGGGGCTGGCCTGGGAGCTGGCGTGGGCCAGCAAAGCCTGGTGGAGCCGCTCCAGGCGGCGGGCGTTGACCCCAAGATCCGAATCCCCAAGCCGACTTTGGGATCGGGCCTGGATCAGGCCATGGGTCTGATCAGCAAAGAGTTCAAGATCATCCACAAAGCCAAAGAGCCGACTGGTCACGGTGGCATGGAGATAGCGCTCCTTGGTTTCCACCAGCTCCACTCCATCCAGCGCCAAAACAGCGGGCAACAACCCCTCCAGGGCCCCGCTCGCATCGCCCACGGACCAACGCTCAGACGCACAGTGGGCCGGAAACTGGCAAGGGGCTAAACCGTTGGCTTGCACCCCAAGATCGCTGGGAATCGGCCCCTCGAAATGGAAGAGAGAGGCTTGGACTGGCGCCACTGCAACGAGCAGAACCCCATGGATGGCCAGAACAAAAGCAAGCAGGCGATGGAGAGCTTTACTCAGTTGAACCATGGGACTGGAGAGACAGGGGGGAAGGTGGAGACGAGGGCGCGGCTGCCATCCATTGGAACCAATGGTCACGCACCAGCGTGGGTTGATCGAGGTGCGGCAGGTGACCGCATTGGGGCACCGCCACCAACCGCTCAGCGAAGAGGGCCTTGGCCTCTCGGCGCAGCCCAGGGCCCAAGACCCGGTCTTGCTCGCCCCACAGCACGCTGATGGGTTGGGGAGGGAGGGGCTGGCCACAGCCGGCAAATCCGCCGGAACTGGCAAAACGGGAGAGGGAATTGGCCCACCCCGGGCATTGCAGATGGAGCGAAGCCACCTCCAGCTCCGGCGGGCCGACGCCCGCGGCCGGATCGGCATAGGCGCTGCGGCAAAGTCCCCGGCGCACCCAAGGGAGCGAAAGAAAGCGCACCCCCAAGGCAGCAAGAGGCGGTGGGAGGGGGCGAGCCACCCCAGAGAGCCCCGCCGGATCCAACAGCAGCAAGCGCTCCACGTTTTGAGGCCTGCGCCGGGCGAGCTCCAAGGCCACGGCCCCTCCCATGGAGGCTCCAACGACGCCAACCGGAGAAGGGAGACGATCCAGGAGGGCTTCGAGATGGGCCATCACACCAGCGGCGCCATAGGCACCGCTGGCTGGTCTAGGGGTGAAGCCAAACCCATAGAGATCAGGAATCAGCAGGGTGAAGGCACTGGCGAGCAGCGGAGCAAGGCGACGAAACTCCAGAAACGAACTGTCGAAGCCGTGCAGCAGAAGTATCGGTGGCCCCTGACCGGTCACGGCGACAGGCCACTGAAGGGAGGGTGAATCCTCTAAAGAGGGGAGATCCCACCACTGCACCTGGGCGGCGAGGGCGCGTCCGTCGGGGTCTTGGAGGGAGCGACCAGCCCAGGCCACAAGAGAGATTGGGCTGGGAGCAGGGCCAGGGGTGGAACTCATCCCACCGGAAGGGTTTGGGTGGTGGTGCTCACCAGAGCGGCGAGCAGATCCTGAGGAGTGACAACAAAGGGCAAGTGGTGCAGGTCGGAACCATCCCGGCAGGCATGCTCACACACGTGCTGAAGCTCCTGGAGGCTGGCGGCAGCCAGGCCCAGTTCAGACAGGTCGCAGGGCACGGCCAGGGAGCGAAAAAAACCGAGCAACTGGCTCCGAGCCTGGGCCGCAAGACGGCTCCCGCCCAACAGTTCCTCCAATCGCAGCTGCACGAGGATGCCGAAGCCCACTTTCTCGCCGTGCAACTGGGAATGGGTGGCGGGGAGCTGGGTCAAGCCGTTGTGCACCGCGTGGGCGGCCACCGTTCGGCAGCGGGCTCCGCCCAACCCACCGATCAACCCAGCTGTGAGAGCCGCCCCTTCAGCCACCCGAGCCCACGGCTCAGAGCCTGGTTCCGCAAGCGCTGCAGGGCCATCGAGCAACATTTGATCCCGAAGAAGTCGGGCCTGCTGCACAGCTTGTTGCACCAAACCATCTTTGCTCTGGGCGCTGCTCACCGAAGCCTCATACCACTTGGCCATGGCATCAGCCATCCCACTCACCAGGGTGCGGGGTGGGGCCAGCCTGACCAGATCGTGGTCGAACACCAACAGATCCGGGCAACGATCCAAGCTCACATCCCCAAGAAACGCCCCCGAGGCGGTGTAAAGATTGCTGAGGGCACTCCAGCCGGCGCAGGTGGCGGCGCTTGTGGGCACGGTGACACAAGGCACACCCAGTTGATGGGCCAGAAGTTTGCCCGCATCGAGCACCTTCCCGCCCCCCATGGCAATCACGCAGTCGCAGGCCCCATCTGGACCGCCGTCTTCAGCCTCCAGGCGCACTCGCGCCAGGTCCTCCTGACAGCAGTCGTGGCGCAATTCCACTGATCTGGGGGTTAACCCCACCCCGTGGAGCTTGGCCAACAGGTCGAGCCGGAGGGGCAGGGTGGCTTCGCTTCGACCCAGCACCAGAGGACGCTGACCCAAGCGGGCGATTTCAGCCAACGCCCGGGGCCACACCTGTTGACCACGAAGCACAAGGCTTGGGGCAATGGTGTGACTCACGCTTGGGCTGATCACAGGAGAAGGGTGAAGGGGTCAGCGATGGGGGTAGGTGGCATCAAAAGGTGGCATCAAACCGAAAGTTCGGCCAGCTCAGGAAGGCTGGGATTGCTCTCCTGCTTGCGGATCACCACTTGCTTCTCCTCATTCACATCCACCAAGGCTTTGTCGCCTTCGCCAATGCGTCCGGAGAGAAATTCCTCAGCCAAAGAATCTTCGAGGAGGCGCATGACGGCTCTGCGCAGGGGACGGGCCCCGTAACTGGGGTTGTAGCCCTCCTCAACGAGCCGCTCTTTGAAGGCTTCGGTGACGGAAAGATGGATACCTTTATCTGCCATTCGGGCAAAGACCTCATCCAGCATGATATTGGCGATCTGCTTCACCTCATCACGTGTGAGTTGACGGAAGACGATGATTTCATCGAGACGATTCAGAAACTCAGGACGGAAGTATTGCTTGAGCTCTTCGTTGACCAGGGAACGGATCCTGTTGTACTGGGTTTCCTCCACATCGCCACCGCCAAATTCAAAGCCCAGACCACCACCACCTTTTTCGATGACTTTTGAGCCGATGTTGGAGGTCATGATGATCAGGGTGTTTTTAAAGTCCACCGTGCGACCCTTGGAATCGGTCAGGCGTCCATCTTCAAGAAGTTGGAGCAAAAGATTGAAGACATCCGGGTGGGCTTTTTCGATCTCGTCAAAAAGAACAACGGTGTAGGGACGACGCCGGACGGCTTCGGTGAGCTGGCCGCCTTCGTTGAAGCCCACATAACCCGGAGGGGAACCGATGAGCTTGCTCACCGTGTGCCGCTCCATAAATTCGGACATATCGAGGCGAATCATCGCATCTTCACTACCGAAGAAATAGGCAGCCAAAGCCTTTGTAAGCTCTGTTTTACCCACGCCAGTGGGGCCGGAGAAGATGAAACTCGCAATCGGTCTGTTGGGATTTTTCAATCCCACGCGAGCCCTGCGGATGGCACGGGAGACCGCCTTGACCGCCTCATCTTGTCCAATCAAACGCTGATGCAACGTGTCTTCCATGTTCAGCAACTTCACAGACTCACTTTCTGTGAGCTTTTGAACAGGAACACCGGTCCACGAGGCCACGATTTGGGCAATGTCCTCTTCCGTAACGACAGGAGTCGATGTGTCACCAGAAGGGGTTTCCAAGACGGCCTGTTGGCCACCCAGGGCAGAGGAGGATTCAGCTCCAGAGGACAGATCTGCCGTCATTTCCTCATCTTTACGCGCTTGCAGGATTGAGCGGATTTGTTGGCGCAACTCGACTTCCTTGTCACGGAATTCACCCGCTTTGCCAAAGTCCTGTGAACGGACCGCATCTTCCTTCTGCTTTTGGACCTCCCGCAGTTGCTTGTCGACATCTTTGGCCGCTGGCGGCAATTTGGAGTTCATCAGCCGCACCCGGCTTCCAGCCTCATCGATCAAATCGATTGCCTTATCCGGAAGGAAGCGATCGGAGATATAACGATCTCCAAGGGTGGCGGCAGCCACCAGAGCCTCATCGGAAATCTTCAGACGATGGTGTTGTTCATAACGCTCTCGAAGACCGCGCAGAATCTCGATGGTGTCAATGACAGAAGGTTCACCAACCATCACGGGTTGGAAGCGCCGCTCAAGGGCCGCATCCCGCTCGATGTGTTTCCGATATTCATCCAACGTGGTCGCCCCAATGCACTGAAGCTCTCCCCTAGCCAGAGCCGGCTTCAAAATATTGGCGGCATCAATCGCCCCCTCAGCAGCACCTGCCCCAATCAGGGTGTGGACCTCATCAATGACGAGAATCACATTGCCAGCTGAGCGGATCTCCTCCATGATTTTTTTCAGGCGCTCTTCAAACTCCCCGCGATACTTGGTGCCAGCCACCAGCAAGCCAATATCCAAGGTGAGCACCCGTTTATCTTCCAAAATGTCGGGCACCTCTCCAGAAGTAATCCGTTGAGCCAAACCTTCGGCAATGGCGGTTTTACCAACGCCAGGCTCACCGATCAGGACGGTGTTGTTTTTGGTGCGACGACCAAGAATTTGAATCACCCGATCAATCTCGTTCTGACGGCCCACCACAGGATCGAGCTTGGATTCGGCAGCCAGTTGGGTGAGGTTGCTGCCAAATTCATCCAGCGTGGGAGTTTTGGTGGACCCTTTGCTACCCCCACCAGCGGCCACCTCAGCCGTTTCGCCAAGCATGCGGATCACCTGGGTGCGCACCTTGGCCAGATCGACCCCAAGATTTTCCAAAACTCGCGCGGCCACACCTTCCCCTTCCCGGATCAAACCGAGCAGGAGGTGCTCCGTGCCGATGTAGTTGTGTCCGAGTTGGCGGGCTTCTTCTAACGAGAGTTCCAGCACCCGCTTGGCCCGGGGGGTGAAGGGAATTTCAACCGCCACAAACCCAGATCCACGGCCGATGATCTTCTCCACCTCCACCCGAGCGTCCTTGAGGTTGACCCCCATGGACTTAAGAACCTTGGCGGCCACACCCGTGCCTTCACCAATCAGGCCAAGCAGAATCTGCTCAGTGCCCACAAAGTTGTGACCAAGGCGCCTGGCTTCTTCCTGGGCCAACATGATGACCTTGATGGCTTTCTCAGTAAACCGCTCGAACATGGGGCGGCGCCCTCAGCAAGTGCATCCAACCTATCAGGGTTAGAGGGATGTTCGTGGAGTTTCAGCGACTCCGCCTGGAAACGGGTATCCCGTCACGGATTTCGGTTAACCGAACACAGGCGCTGACTCGCGCGAGGGCTGGAGTTTGGCTACAGACATTTCCTGAGGAAGTCTCCCCAGCAAATCATTCACCCAGGGGAGGATTGTGAGAGATTTCAACAAAGCGCCAAGACACGAAACATTCTAAAAAGAGTCTATGATTTTGCTTTGTATCTAAAAAAAGATCTTCAAATATCTTTCCATTCAATCAAAGCATCGTCTCCATTGCGGTAGTAGGCGCGACGAACGGCAGCCTCTTGAAAGCCCAATGACGCATAGAGCGCCCGCGCAGCCCCGTTTCCCGAGGCCACTTCCAGAGTGGCCCGCTCCGCTCCAGCGTCCCGCCCCACAAGCAGCAAGCCTTCCAACACCCGTCGGCCCAACCCACGGCGGCGATGGTGGGGATGCACAGCCACGGCAGTGATGTGCAGCTCATCCACCACCAGCCAGGCACTCGCCAAAGCCAAAAGGTCCTCCCCTTGCCTCCAACCCACAACGGGTCTTTGGGGTTCCATCAGCTCCCGCAGCCATTGGTCTTCCGTCCACAACCCCCCAAGAGCCTGACGATCCAGGCTCAGGCAGTCGGCAAGATCCGCGGGCCCGAGGCTCAACACCTCAGGCCGCAACGGCCAGGCACTGGGCTGGTCAAGGGAGGATGAAGAGGGAACCAAGAGGGATCAAGAGGGGACAGAAACAAGGTGTCGCACGGCCAAGTTGAGGCTCAAAACCTGCCTGATGGCCAGAGCTTGCCTAGCATCCGCTCAAAGACATTCTGCCGAGCTTCATGCCAGCCTTCACTGCCCCCACGGCCACGGATGGGGACAGCACTGCCCCTGTGGCTGAGCCTCTTCAGACCACTCCCTTTGAGCAGGGTGTCCATTCGCAGAGCCCGAATTGCAATCTCGCCCCCATCACCACCAGCCTGGATTCAGAACAACGGTTGCTGGTGGGTGGTTGCCTGCTCACTGAGCTGGCCCACACCTATGGGACACCGTTGTATGTGATCGATGAGGCCACGGTTCGGGCTGCTTGCCGCGGCTACCGGCAGGCTCTGCAAGCGGCCTACCCGGGACCCTCCTTGGCCCTGTACGCCTCAAAAGCCAACAGCTCCCTGGCCATCACCGCCCTTGTGGCCTCAGAAGGGCTGGGGTTAGATGCGGTTTCAGCCGGTGAACTGTTGACGGCCCTGCGAGGCGGGATGCCCCCGGAGAGGATGGTGCTGCATGGCAATAACAAATCTCTCGAGGAAATCTCCCTGGCCGTTCAGCATGGCGTGACGGTGGTGGTGGACAACTGGCTCGATCTTGAGCATCTCAGCGCCATCGCCCCTTCCCAGCCCACCCCGGTGCGGCTGATGGTGCGCTTCACTCCCGGCATTGAATGTCACACCCACGACTACATCAGGACTGGCCACCTGGATAGCAAATTTGGCTTCGACCCTGACCAGCTCGAGACGGTGCTTCGGCACTTGAGCGGCTGCCCATGGGCTTGGGTGGATGGCTTGCATGCCCATATCGGCTCCCAGATTTTCGAATTGCAACCCCATCGCGACCTCGCCGGGGTGATGGCAGAGGCCCTGGCCCTGGCTCGCTCCATGGGCCATCCCTGCCGGGATCTCAATGTGGGTGGGGGATTGGGGATTCGTTATGTCCGTTCGGACGACCCGCCCACCATCGCCCAGTGGGTGGAGGCTGTGGCCGGGGCCGTGGCGAGCGCCTGCACAACCCGCGGGCTGGAACTGCCGCGCCTTCTCTGTGAACCGGGCCGCTCGTTGATTGGCTCCGCCGGGTTGACCCTCTACTCCGTCGGCAGTCGCAAGACCATCCCCGGCGGACGGACCTATCTCTCAGTGGATGGGGGGATGAGCGACAACCCGCGCCCGATCACCTACAACTCTCTTTACACCGCCGCGTTGGCCGACCGTCCCCTTCCAGGCCCAGAAGCGGCTCAGGAGACCGTCACCCTGGCCGGCAAACACTGTGAATCCGGAGATGTGCTG
>JBIIJA010000096.1:0-7402 GCA_044234195.1 Cyanobium sp.
AGGAGGAGCCGTCCCCTGAAGGGGGCGACAGCAGCCCCTCTTCGTCAAAGCGGCGCCACAGGGCCAGCTTGACTTCCGCCGTGATGCTGGTGGCGCGGAGGGGGTCATTAATTGAAAAGGACAGCTTGTAGCTGTGGGATGTGGGACTGAACCCCATCAACAAGGCCCTTGGGGGAGGTTCCCTGAGCACCTGGGGATGGCTCAACGCCAGCTCTTCGAGGAGAGCCATCATTTGATCTGGTGTCCAGCTGCTGGGGGCTGAGATCTCCAAGGTGCAGCGGCGCATCCGATCGCTGCGGGTGTAGGTGGTGGTGGTGGCTGTGAAGAAACTTTGGTTGGGCACCACCAATTCAGCGTTGTCGCTGGCCCGCAGCAAGGTGGCGGCCCTCAGATCGAGGCGGCGCACCTCACAGGCATCCCCATCGTGAATCAACACCTCACCGGGGCGAACGGAGCCCTCTATGAGCAACCAGAGGCCACTGATGAAATTGGAGAACACCTCCTTCACCCCAAAGCCCAAGCCCACCGAGAGGCCACCGGCCACCGCCAGCAGCCCGCCGCGATCGATGCCCAGTTGTGCCAGGGCCCAGATCACGCCAAGGCCGATCACCGCGTAGCGCAGAAGCGTGATCAAGGCCCGCTGGCTACCCTCCGTGATCCCCAGGCCGCGCTTGGCAAGCCAGCCCACCGCCTGGGCGGGAAGGTTGGAGCCCGCGACCACGAAGTAGAGCACCACCAGCACATTGAAGAGCGTGCCCAGCAGAATCTCGCTGCCAAACCAGGTGCCCAGGGAAATCGAGGCCAGATCCCGAAGGGAGGCCACCGCATCGAGGAGCACGAGCACTACGGAAAGGGCAAAGGCCGGCCGCAGAAAACGACTCACCAAGCTGTGAAACTCCGCTGGCGGCAACACGCGCTTGAGGAGGAGCTGCTCCACCAAGCGCAAGACCCAGTAGGCGGCGATGATCTGGCCCATGAGCAGCAAGAGGCCGAAACGGCGCCCGAGAAGGGCCGCCAGGACCGTTGCCAAGGCAACCCCCAGCAACAGCAGCAGCAACCTGGAGGCCCGCCGCATCCCAGGCAAACGCCTTTGAAGGAGCCCCATCAGGGCAAACACCAGCCCGGCGCAGAGAAATTGCTCCAGCACAAAGGGGCGATTGAGGAAGCCCAGCCAACCCAGACTCTGCAAAACAACGTGGTTCATCGGTTTCGCTCCCCCAGCTGGATGACCCGTTTAGCGCCTTCCTGGGGGGTGAGAACGCCCACCAACACCTGTTGAATCACGGCCTCCAGGTCACGGGACACCGCGTTGAGATGGTTCACCTCAAAAGGTTTCTTGAGCAGCGGGGAAACGGTCTCGAATTGCCGACGGGCGATCGCCAAGGCCGCCAGCACGCCGGAGCTGGCCACGGGTGTCTCAACAAACCGGTTGACGGGCAACACCTCCTGGCTCTCCAAGAGAAAGCGCCTCTGCAGAAAAGGATCCACGCTCAACTGGGCCAGATCGGCTGCGCTCTGCCGTTGAGGGCCACTGGAATCCAGGCCAAAGGCCCACACTTGAAGCGAATTGAAGGGGCTTGCTGGTCCCCCCGGTCCTCTGGGGAGGGCACTGACCCCCAGCCGATCCCCCATGGCGGATTTGAGCTTGGAGAGGGTGAGGCTGAAGCAAGGGATCCAATCCAGCCTCCCACTGATCAATCCTTGGCTCAACTCCTCAGGTCCTGTGGCCAAATCCACCCGGCTCTGCATCACCACTTCCCGCAGCCAGGCCAGCCAGCCAGCGATTTTCATCTCCGCCTGGCGTTGGGAGGCAGGGCTTTCAGGGGCTTCGCCCAACAAGATGGGCACGAGGGAAGCGGCGGCATCGCGGGTTCCTGCGGTCCACCAGATTCCATAGGAATCGTTGGAGATGCCAATGGTCCGACCTGAAGCGGCAAGGGCCATCAGCTCCTCGGTGGTGCGGGGGGGGCTGGGCATTTTTTGCCGGTTGTAACAGGCCAAACCCACCAAATCATGGAGGGGGAGGCCGGCAAGCGTCGATCCATCCCGCACCCGCTCCAGATAGCCGGGTGTCAACTGGTCGATGCTGCGCTCCATCGCAGGGGTCTGGGGGACCGGGGCAATGAGGCCCTGCTGCAACAGGCTGTTGGCCATGGGAGCCCGCAAGAGGACCAGATCTGGCCCCAGTCCCCGGGCCGTGCGCTGCTGGAGTTCCGCCACCACCTCCTCCTCGCTCACCGTGTAGAGGCTGACCCGCACATTGGGATGTAAGCGGTGGAACTCCTCCAGCAGGGGCATCCACAACCGTTCTTCAATCGCATCCCGCCGGAGCCAGTCGAGCCGCCTCTGGGTCACCACCATCACGTAGAGGGTCTGTCCATTGATGAGGGGCAGAGGAGAACAACCCTGGAGGGCAGCGAGAAGAAGCAGCACAAGGGGCAGGCCCCGTCTCAAAAGCTTGAAGCCCACGGCAGCAACAACTGACAAAACGAATGGCCTGGATAGACTTGAGGCGTTGAGGAAATTTCCAACGTCACTCTGGATCGTCACTCTGGATCGACACTCTGCATCGTCACTTTGAATCGACACAATGACAAACTTGCTACGGCCTTTCCAGTTTGCTAAGGCACTCTACCTGGATCGGAGACAACGGAAGCGGATCGAAAGTCTGGAAGAGGAAACCGTGGCAAAAGTTAGCCAGCTTTTAAATGAGAATATCCCCATTTACCTCGAACTTGGCCACAGCCATCTTCAATCCAATGACTGGCTGACTCTGGATCAGAATCTCTCTTGCGATTTCTATTGGGATTACCGCAATGGTCTCCCCTTCCCCGAGGGCTCCGTTGATGTGCTGTTTTCCCGCAACACCCTGCAGCGTCTCTCCAGCCAGCAACTCGACTATGTGCTCAAAGATTGCTTCCGGGTTCTCAAACCGGGCTGTGCGTTTTTTTTGTCAGTTCCTGATGCCGAACCCATTCTTAGGGCCTACGCCGAAAAGCGTCGCCACTTTCAGGCCCACCCGGAAGTCGTCTGGAAGCCAGGCTGGCATGAGACAGGCAGCTGCATGGATCAGGTGATCTACACGGCCTATTGCAATGGCCATGTTCAGTTCATGTTTGATCGCGAAAACGTGGTGAATCTCTGTAAGAAAGCAGGTTTCACTCCGGTGGAATTGCGCTCGCCTGACCCCAAGATCGACGGAGCCCCCAAGGATCCTCACGCTCTCTTTGTGGTTGCCCGCAAGCCGGCCTGACGCCAACCCAAGCAAAAGCAGACCCATGAAGAAACGCGTCGCGGCATCTCCCTGGCGCAGGATCGAAAACAGGCTGCGGGCCACGCTCCGCTAGGTTTCCGACCATCCGATTGCCTGTTGCCCCGCTTCCATGGCCGAAACGCTCCCCCTCCTGTTGCGCGCCGCCCGAGGGGAAGCAGTGGAGCGACCGCCGGTATGGATGATGCGGCAAGCGGGGAGGTACATGAAGGTCTATCGCGATCTGCGGGATCGTCACCCAGGCTTCCGGGAGCGCTCGGAAAACCCCGATCTCTCCTATGAGATCTCCATGCAACCCTTTCACGCCTTCCAGCCGGATGGGGTGATCCTGTTTTCCGACATCCTCACGCCTCTGCCAGGAATGGGGATTGATTTCGACATCATCGAGAGCAAAGGCCCACTGATCGAGCCGGCCATTCGCACCCAAGCCCAGGTGGATGCCCTTCGGCCCCTGGTTCCCGAAGAGGCTCTGCCCTTCGTGGGGGAAGTGCTCGGTGGGCTGCGGCGGGATGTGGGGAACGCCGCCGCCGTTCTGGGATTCGTGGGAGCCCCATGGACCCTGGCGGCCTATGCCGTGGAAGGGAAAAGCAGCAAAACCTACGCGGTGATCAAGGCGATGGCTTTTCAAGAGCCGAATCTCCTCCATCATCTTCTGGGCCACTTGGCGGATTCCATCGCCACCTATGTGCGCTACCAGATCGACAGCGGGGCCCAGGTGGTGCAGCTTTTTGATTCCTGGGCTGGCCAACTCAGCCCGATGGATTACGACGTGTTTGCCGCGCCTTATCAAAAGCGGGTCATCGAGCAGGTGAAGGCCACCCACCCCGACACCCCCCTCATCCTCTACATCTCTGGCAGCGCCGGTGTGCTCGAACGGATGGGCCGCACGGGAATCGACATCATCTCCCTCGACTGGACCGTGGACATGGCCGATGGCTGCGCCCGCCTGCCCGCACACCTGGGGGTGCAGGGCAATGTGGATCCAGGGCTGTTGTTTGGCACGCCTGAGGGGATCCGCGAGCGCATCCTCGACACCGTGCGCAAGGCCCGTGGTCGACGGCACATCCTGAATTTGGGCCACGGCATCCTGCCGGGCACCCCTGAGGAGAACGCCAGGGTGTTCTTTGAAACCGGCAAGGCCATTCCCGAGCTGCTCGGAGCGGCGGTGTGAGCGCGTTCAGCGCTGCCAGCCCCCCGCCCCAACGGATCCTGATCACGGGGGCCAGCGGCTGTGTGGGCCAATACATCGCAGAGACCCTCTACCACCACAGCGAGGCACACCTGCTGTTGCTGTTGCGGGATCCCAGCAAGCTCACGGCCGTGCCCCGTTCCGACCCACGCATCACCCTCCTGGTGGGTGATTTGCGGGAGTTGGATCCCCATGCCAAGGCCATCGCCAGCGCCCATCGGGTGATCCACACCGCCACGGCCTGGGGCGATCCCAAGCGAGCCTTGGAGGTGAATGTGGTGGCCGTGAAAAAGCTTCTGGGCCTGCTGGATCCCGAACGGCTCGAACAGGTGATCTATTTCTCAACAGCGAGCATTTTGGATCGGAATCTGCAGCTCTTGCCGGAGGCCCAGGCCTACGGCACGGAATACATCCAAACCAAGGCCCAGTGCCTCCAGGATCTAGAGGTCCACCCCCTGGCCGAGCGGATTGTGGCTGTCTTCCCGACCCTGGTGTTCGGGGGGAGGCTGGGCCTCGGGGATTCCCACCCCACGAGCTATCTCACCGCGGGAGTGGGGGAAGCCCTGCGTTGGCTGTGGCTGGCTCGCTGGTTGCGGGCTGAGGCCAGCTTCCATTTCATCCACGCAGCCGATATCGCCACGGTCTGTGCCCACCTGGCCACCACCCCCCACCAGAGCAATCCAGAGGCGGGTCAGGGTCCGGTGAGGCGGTTGGTGCTGGGACAGGCGCCGCTAGAGGTGAACACCGCTGTGGCCACGCTCTGCCGCTGGCGAGGGGTGTGGCGACCACCCGTGGGTTTGGATCTGAGGGGCTGGCTGATCGAGGGACTGATCAAGCTGCTGCGGTTGGAGGTGAATGCATGGGACCGCTTTTCCATTCGTCAGCGCCACTTTGTGCACCACCCGGTGAGCCCTCCAGAGCGGTTTGGGCTCAAAAGCTTGGCTCCAACTCTGGAGACGGTTCTGGAAACCGCTGGTGTGCCCCACCGCGGGCCCCTACCGGAGGCCCAGCGAGAATGAGTTGGTAAACATCTTGGCGATTGTTGCAGATCTTTCAGGGGGCGGCAGGAGGAGCTGTGAAATCTTTAATGTGGTCAGGTTGCGTGTGCGTTTTGCACCTCCCATGCGTCGTCTTTTCTCTCTGATCGCTCTGTGTCTGGCCCTTGTGCTGGGTGCCGCCCCAAGCTTTGCGGCTGATGCTGGCCATGGCGCCCAAGTGTTTTCTGCCAACTGCGCGGCCTGCCACATGGGCGGCGGCAATGTGGTGAATGCCGAGCGCACCCTCAAGGCCGATGCCCTCAAGGCCTACCTGGCCAACTACGCCGACGGCCCTGAGGCTGCGGTGGCCTATCAGGTCACCAATGGCAAAAACGCCATGCCCGCTTTCGGCGGCAAGCTCAGCGAAGCCGACATCGCCGACGTGGCGGCCTATGTGATCGAGCAGTCCGCCAAGGGCTGGGCCTGATCCCTGAGCCGGATCCCTTCCGCTCCAGAAGCCTCCATCACCCCGTGAGGCATTCCCGAATCTTCCCCCGGCGGACCCGTTCCGTCGGGGATTTTTTTTGCGGACAGACTCCTGCCTGAACCCCCGGGCCTCAGCCAGCCAGGTTCCTGCGCCGAGCAAGCACGGCCAGATAAAGCGCTTCGGGCACCTCCCGGATGTCGTACTCCGAGGGCAACACCCCATGCACATGGCGGTGCACGGCCATCCAGCAATTTCGTTCCAGATCAGGGGCTGTGGGATCGAATTCGCGGGAGGCCTCGGCCAGCTCCTCCACCAAGGCAGGGTCTGGAGGGTCGATCAGCGGAAGAACCATGGCCAGAGAGACTGGGCGGATGCAGTGAAGGCGCCCATCATGGCGACAACCCTCCAGCCCCAGCGGGTGTCCCTGGCAAAACCACACCGCCGTCTTCAGCCCTGGGGCAGGCCTCTGCGTTGCCATGCGCGATGGGGCAGGCTTAAGCGCTGGACCCTGGCGGGCTTGGCGGGCTTGGCGGTGGGAGCTACTGGTCTTGCCGCATCTGCCCAGGAGACCACTTCGCCCAATCAGCCGTTGGCGATCGATGGTCCTGCCGCCCTGGTGCCCTCTCCCTGCCGTCTTGTGGTCCCCCAAAGTCAGGCTGTGCTGCAGCCCATGAAGATCAAGCCAGAGCAGGTGCCGCTGAAAAACCGACTCGGATGTCTTTCCCCTGCCGATGCCATTTATGGAGCCGATGGCTGCCCGGTGAAGCTCTGCGGCAAGGGGGAGGGGGCCTTTCAGCTGCCGCTGCCGTAGGCCACCAGACAAACCGCATTGAGCAACTGGGCTTGGGCGGCAGTGGCCGGCACTTGGCCATTCAGGAGGCCCGCCTGACAATTGGCCGCTCCCATCAGGGTCGAGCCATTCCCCATGTTGTAGGCAAAGCTCACCCCATAGAGACCCACAGCCTCAACGGAGCCATAATTCAGCTGGTAGGTGCTTCCAGGAACCAGGATCACAATCTGTTGGCGATTTGCTGCCTCATTCACCAGGCTCGTAATGGTCACCCCCGTGGCCAGACCCGCAATTCCCCAACCCACGGTGTTCCAGTCCCACAACCCCCAAGTCCCTGGAGTCCAGGCATACCAGCCAGCATTCCAAGGGCGATTCTTCCAGTAGCCACCATTGGTCCAATTGGCATTCCAGCCATTGCCATTGCGGTTGTAGAAATTGTTATTTACATTCACATTTTTTTGAAAGGTGTCCTTATCAAAACTCCCATCCTTTCTGTCGCTGCCCCACGCAGGACGGCTGTTGGGGCCGTAATGGGGGTGGTCCCCCTGGTATCCGCGCATCCAGCCATCTGCACTGCCTCGGCCGTCGTAGCCCGCCCCTCCGAAATGAACGCCGCCGCCGCCAAATCCACCTCCTCCAAAGCCGCCACCCCCACCTCTGGCAAGCGCCACGTTGGGGATCAGGCCGG
>JBIIJA010000324.1:0-3268 GCA_044234195.1 Cyanobium sp.
CCGCCCCAGCTGGAGGGGGCATCCCTGCTCACCTCCAGCTTTGCCCTGCAGTGGCTCGACGCCCCCACCGAGGCCCTGGCCCACTGGGGGCAGAGCCTGGCGCCGGGGGGGTGGCTGCTGCTGGCGGTGCCCACCGCGGGCAGCTTCCCGGAATGGCACCAGGCCGCCCGGCAGGCCCAGGTGCCCTGCAGCGCCCTGGAGCTGCCAGAGGCCAGCGCCCTGCTCCAGGCCTCGGCCCACTCCGGGCTGGCGCCGATCCACACCCAAACCCTCACCTTCTCCCAGCAGCGGCCACCCGGTGCCCCGGCCGGGCCCCTGCCCGCCCTGCGAGCGATCGCGGCCATCGGCGCCGACGCGAGCCAATGCCCCCCCCTCTCCCCAGGCGCCTGGCGCCGGCTGCTGGCCGCCTGGCCCGCGGGGGGACAGCTGAGCTGGGAGGTGCTGCTGCTGCTCGCCCGCAAACCCCACTCCCACGCCCCACAAGGAGACACCCCATGCAGCTGGTGATCGCCGGCACCGACACCGATGTGGGCAAAACCATCGTCAGTGCCCTGGTGGTGCAGGGACTGGGGGCCCGCTATTGGAAACCGGTGCAGAGCGGCCTGGCCGCTGGCAGCGACAGCGCTCGGGTGCAAGAGCTTTTGGCGCTGCCAGCGGAGCGCCTGCTGCCGGAGGCCTACCGCTTCGCTGCCCCCGTCTCCCCCCACTGGGCGGCTGAAAGGGAAGGGGTGCGGATCGATCCAGCGGCCCTGGCCCTCCCTGCCGTCGAGGGGCCCCTGGTGGTGGAGTGCGCTGGCGGGTTGATGGTGCCCCTCTGCCGGGGCGAGCCTGGGGTGCTGCAAATCGATCAGATCCGCCGCTGGGGGCTCCCGGTGCTGCTGGTGGCCCGCAGCGGCCTGGGCACCCTCAACCACACCCTGCTGTCGTTGGAGGCCCTGAGGCAGCGGGCTATGCCCGTGCTGGGGCTGGTGCTCAATGGCCCGCTCCACCCCGACAATCCCCGCACCCTGGAGGCCATGGGGGGGGTGCCCGTGCTCGCCCAGCTCCCGCCCCTGGAGCCCCTGAGCGCCGAGGGGCTACAGAAGCAATGGCTGGCCAGTGCCCTGCCCTCTAAGCTCGCTCCATGAGAATGCGCAGGCGGGATTGGCTGGTGAGCGCGGCTGTGGCTGGGCTTTGCATGGCCATCCTGACCTTGTTCACCGACTTTGAGGAATCCATGCGCGACTGGGTGACGTGCCCAGCGGCTCTCATTCCTGGCGACCGGCCACCGGAGTGCCGCTGAGGAATCAACCCTCTGGGCTGCGGGACCCCAAGGGGCAATGGCGGGTGAGGGCGGCCACGTTCTGCTTGGCCACCGAAAGGGGCCAACCCTGCCGCAGTTGATCATGCACCTGCTCAATTTGACTGGCGCTCCAGCCCTGGCGCTCCAACGCCGCGCGAATCGACTGCCACTGGCCCTCCGCAAAAATGTCCTGGGGACCCCAGGGGATGCCCGAGGCCTTCCCAGAAGAATTGCGCGAGGGTTTCGCCGTACGGGGAGGCTGCTCCTCCGGCGTGGGCAGGAACCGATTGGATGGGGGACGAGACCTGGCCATGGTGAAGCCCCAAGGCTGTTGGGTCTTCTCCATCATGGCAAGTCTCAGGGCATGTGTTGATGGCCGCGGCTTGGCACCCCAACCTCTGGCACCCCACCACCCAGGTGGCCACCGCCGATCCCCCCCTGCGGGTGGTGGGCGGGAGGGGGGCTCTGCTGGAGCTGGAGGATGGCCGCACCCTGATCGATGCCATCAGCAGCTGGTGGGTGACGCTCCATGGCCACGGCGAGCCCACGATCGCCGCCGCCATCGCCCAGCAGGCCACCCAGCTGGAGCAGGTGATCTTCGCCAACTTCACCCACCTGCCGGCGGAGCGGCTGGCGGAGCGGCTGAGCGCCCACACGGGCCTATCGCGCCTCTTCTTCTCCGACAACGGCTCCACTGCGGTGGAAGTCGCCCTGAAAGTGGCTTGGCAGTGGTGGCGCAACCAGGGCACCCCCCGGTCCCAGCTGATCGCCTTCGAGGGCGCTTACCACGGCGACACCTTCGGGGCCATGGCGCTGGGGGAGCGCTCCCTCTTCTCCGCCCCGTTTGAGCCCCTGCTCTGCGCGGTGGCCCGGGCCCCATGGCCGGCCACCTGGTGGGGAGATGGGGCCGTGGAGGCGCGGGAAGCCAGCGCCCTGGCCCACTTGGAGGCCCTGCTGGAAACCCCCACCGCCGCGGTGATCCTGGAGCCGTTGCAAGGGGCCGGCGGCATGCGGCAGGTGCGCCCCCAGTTCCTGCGGGAGGTGGAGCGGCGGGTGCGGCAGGCGGGCGCCCTGCTCATCGTGGATGAGGTGATGACGGGCTTCGGCCGCACGGGAGCCCTCTTTGCCAGCACGCTCGCGGGCCTCACGCCCGATTTGATGGCCCTCTCCAAAGGGCTCACCGGGGGTTTTTTGCCGATGGGGGTCACCATGGCCAGCGAACGGCTATTCAGCGGCTTTGTGGGCAACGATCCAGCGCTCACCCTCTTCCATGGGCACAGCTTCACCGCCAACCCCCTGGGCTGCGCCGCGGCCCTCGCCAGTCTGGATCTGCTGGAGCAGCAGCCCCAGCGCCACCAGGGGATGGAGGAGCGCCACCGACCCCTGCTGCAGGAGCTGGCCACCGATCCGAGGGTGCAGAAGCCACGCCTGCTGGGCACGATCGCGGCCTTTGATCTGGTCTCCCCCCAGTGGCAGGCCCCGGAGGGATATCTGCACCCGATCGGCCGGCACCTCCAGCGGCAGGTGCTCGCCGAAGGGGTGTTTCTGCGGCCCCTGGGCCAGGTGGTGTATCTGCTGCCGCCCCTGAGCATCAGCGACGGCGAGTTGGAACGCTGCTACGGCGCCCTCGGGAAGGCCCTCAAGGAGCTCTAAAGCCAAAGCCCAAAAGCCAAGCGGCAGGCATCAGGGGCCCGCCAGGATCGCAGCCTCCGCATCCGCCCGCGAGAGGCCATAGGGAAACAGGCGCACGCTCTCACTGCCCTCCTGGTGCCAACACACCTTCAACTCCTCCACCTCCAGATCAATGCGGGCGCTCCACTGGGGCCGGTGCAGATCCCAAGAGGCGGAATAGGGAGCCTGCTGACGGGCGCCCAGGTCTTTCAACCACTCCTCCAGAGCCGGCAAGGGATGGTTGTAGAGCGGGGTGTCCTCAGGGGGAAGGGACATGGTTGGCATCGGCCATCTGCGGAGCGGACGGGGAGGACG
>JBIIJA010000121.1:0-6365 GCA_044234195.1 Cyanobium sp.
GCGGCTCCTGATCCTGCTGGCTCAGCCAACGGCGGGCCTCCTGAAGGAACGCTCCCCAATCCAGGCGTTCCGCTTCAGCGGCCTTGGCCACCAGCAGGGGGGCTTCGGCCTTGATGGCAGCCAAATCCGGTTCACTGACCCCAACGCTGCGGGCCATCAAATCGGCCATTGCATGGCCGATCACCCGGGTGAGGTAGGCCGCGCTAAGGGCCTGCAGGGTGCCACCCACCAGCCATGTGGAGCCGTGCAGTTTGAAGGCGGTGGCGAAGGCTTGGTTGCACCACTCCACCACTCCCAGCGCGAGGGCCGCTTTCCCCAGATGAAGCGCTGCTGCCTGAAGCTGTTCCAAAGTCCAGGGGCAGTCCCACAGCCGGGCCATGTCCCTCAGCATGAGCCCGTTACCCACGCTGAGCACCAGCAGATCGAGGCTCATCGCCGGGGTGATTAGCACTCCTGCAGCCACAAACCATTGGGTGCGCTTTTGGAGTTCTCGCCACTGTGCCCTGCGCAGGCGCTCCAGATCGGCCTGCCAGCGGCCATGGAGTTGCTCCAATTCCCGGCAGAGGGTCACCAGGTGGATCTGGCCCCCTTCGCGGGCAAGCCACTGGGACAGCGGGGAGAGGCTGGTGGCCAGGTGATCGGGTTCCCCATCCCAAGAGAGAATTCGGCTGGGGTCGCCCGCTGGCCATTGACTGCGAAGGTCATCCAGACAGGTGTTTGCCGCTTGGGGGCTGCCGATCTCTATCAGGACCCAAAGGGGAACACCCTGGGGGAGAGCGTCGAGCCAACGAAGCTCCGCCGCCATGAGGGGCGGCCGGAGATGAAAGATCAGGGCATCGCAGGAGGCGAAGCTGTCGCTCCACTGCCAGTTGCTGCTCTTGCGCGGTAAGGGATCACTCACCACCAGCTGCAGAGGCCGGCTCCCCTGGAGGGCCGTTTGAAACGAAGGCAGACTGGAGGATGGGGGGGCTGAGCTCACCAGGGCCAGCCGCAGATGGGTGCGCTCCCGCTCATTCAATCGGTCCTGGAGGGCGGCCGAACGCAGGGCCTGCACCTGGGGGTCGGGATCCAGACGTGTGAATTGGCTGAGCACCCCTTGGCAGCGTTCCTCCCAGCTTTCCACCGTTTTGGGGTGAAGGGGTTTGGAGCGGCCCACTTGGGCCCTGGCGAGCCAAACCCATCCGCCAGCGAGAGCCCCCAGGCCAAGCCATGATCCACCCCCTTGGAGTCCATGGAGCACCACATCCGCAAGGAGTCCCCCAGCAGTGAGCACCAAGGCGTTGCGCCCCCATGTGGGCAAACCCTCCAACCCCCCCACGCTGTTTGGGGCTTGGGGGATGGCAAAGGCCTTAGGAACAGATGGATTGGGGCCATCCTTAGGGGTCATGTTGGCAGTTTGAGGGGCGGTCACAGCGGTGGGCGCTTGCAGTTGGCGGCTTGCCGTTGGCATTGGCCGTGAGCACTTGGATGGCGCCCATGCAGGCGTCATCTCTAGTTTCTCTAGCTTGAGGGGTGATGGCTCGGTGGTCCAGTGCCAGGAGAAAGACTGTTGGCAAAGTCATGTGGCGCACCAACGAGCCCTGGCGGGCCGTGTAAATTTTGTTCATTAGGTGTTGCCACCGAGCTCTGATGGTCAGCGCAGCGATGGGCGCAGGACAAGAGCCAACCCAGCTCCCCACTTTCACCTCTTCTCAGAGGGACCAGGTGGCTGCCTGCCTTGAGGCCCTTCAGCTGGCCGGGGCTTGGAGCGGAGACCTTCCGGTGCTCCTCCTCAACCGCTGTTGGCTGCGCCTCAAGGTGATCCCCGTGGAACGGCTGGCTTTGGAGCTTCCCCCCGATGTCAGCCGAGCGGCTCCAGAACTCGAGCGATACCGCGAATTGATCGAAGCGGGGTTGCCCGCTTGGCAGGCCCAACAGCTCTGCTGGCAGGAATTCGGGCCCGAGGCCTGTCACCAGGCCTTGCGTCGCTTTTGGACCGCCCAAGACCATCCCTTCCACGGCTGGACCCTGCAGCGCTATCTGGAATTCCTGACGGACTATCGCCAGCGGTTTGCAAGCCAGCGGCCTCGCCCCCTGCCGTTGATGGTGCTGGCCCGCCCATCAGAACAACCTTTCTGGCCCCAGCCACGGGAGGAGCATGGGCTGTTTTGGCTGCGTCCGGGTCTCACCATTGGCGAGCGGGCGATGCGTCACACTTGCGCCTGAATCCCCATGGCGTCATGGCTGAAGGCAATCCCTCCACGACTTTCTCAGAACGCCAGCTAGAGCGCCAATCGGATCGCCATCGTCCAGAGGATGGCCCCCGCGGTGACCGTTCTTCGGGGCCACGGGAGGGCGGATTCCGCATCCGACTCAGTGACAATGAGATGCGTTCGGCTCGCGCCCTGCAGGAGGCCTTCGGTCTGCGCTCCACCGTGGCTGTGTTGGGGTTTGCTTTGCGCACCCTTGGGCAGCAACTAGAAGAAGGAAAGCTCGATGAGCTGGTGGCCCAACAGCGGGCCCAGATGGGATCCCGAGGGCCGAGTGGGTCGGGCCCCTCCGAGGGCAGACGGGAGCGAACCGAAGGCCGTGGCACCGGTGGCGGTGGTCGCTGGCAAGAGGGCCGTGGAGCTGGCGGGAGGGGGGCTCGGGTGGATCCCTTCGCCAGGCCTTCCAAACCCGCTGCGGCCCCTGAATCCGCCGAATCCGCTCCCCCTGAGGCGCTCCCATCTGATGTGGAGGCGGTTGAGGCCCATGCCGAGGCTGGAGAGGCTCATGCCGAGCCCATCCCCTTGGCGGAGTCTTCGGTCACGGATGCCTCTGAACTCCAACCCACCGCGGAGGAGTCCTCCCCTGATCTGACAAGCACGCCTGCAGAGCCCCCGCTGGAGTGAACGGGATGGCCCTGCCCTCCTCCGTCAGGCCAAGAGTGTTGTCAGGTGTTCAACCCACAGGCGCTCTCCATCTGGGCAACTGGTTGGGGGCGATTCGCAATTGGGTGGATCTGCAGCACGACCATGACACTTTTTTCTGTGTGGTGGATCTGCATGCCATCACCGTGCCCCATGATCCAGCCCTGCTGGCCGACCACACGCTGACCACGGCAGCCCTTTATCTGGCCTGCGGCATTGATCCTGGGCAATCCACGGTCTTTGTCCAGAGCCATGTGAGTGCCCACAGTGAACTGTGTTGGCTCTTGAACTGTGTCACCCCGCTGAACTGGTTGGAGCGGATGATCCAATTCCGGGAAAAAGCCCTCAAGCAGGGGGATAATGTCTCAGCTGGTTTGTTAGACTATCCAGTATTAATGGCGGCCGATATCCTTCTCTATGACGCCGATCGGGTGCCCGTTGGAGAGGATCAAAAGCAGCATCTTGAACTGGCTCGAGATATCGCCCAGCAACGTATCAATGCCCGATTTGCTCCCAGAGATCAGAGTGGCGAGCCAATCCCCATCTTGAAAGTGCCTGAGCCCCTGATTTTTAAAGAGGGGGCCAGAGTGATGAGCCTCACCGATGGCCGAAACAAGATGAGCAAAAGTGATCCCAATGAAGCGTCACGCATCACCTTGCTCGACCCTCCTGAGCTCATTGCCAAGAAGATCAAACGTGCCAAGACAGATCCGGTGATGGGTCTGGAATTTGACAATCCAGAGCGGCCCGAAGCCGACAACCTCCTTGGTCTCTATGCCCTCACCAGTGGCCGCAGCCGGGATTCCGTGGCCAATGAGTGTGGCGCGATGGGTTGGGGCGCCTTCAAACCGTTGCTGACAGAAGCTGTTGTGGAGGCCCTGCGCCCGATCCAGGAGCGCTACGGGGCCTGGCGTGACGATTCGGCTCAGCTACGGAGGGTATTGGATGAGGGAGGCCATCGTGCAGCCGCGGTGGCTGAAGCCACTTTGGGAAGGGTGAGGGAAGCTATGGGCTTCCTCCCTTAGTTGCAAGGGCCCAAAGCAGAACTTAACAATTTCTCCGGCTCTGATCACTCCCGCTGATGGCGGGGCCGCATGGGGAGTCCCATTTCAATCCATTTGATACCCGCTCTTCCATTTCTTCAGATCCCTTGTCGGGGCTGAAGTGGCTTGTCCTTAAGGGGGCAGGGAGGCTTTGGCTACACACAGATTCTCTTGCTTGTCCACCCCTCCGCCTAGGGGGGTGGCCCCCACTGCAGTGTTCCGGCGAGGGTCTCCCGAGTCTTTGCTGTCGACCGCTTGCTGTTCCCTTCCTGCCCCGACCGCTCCGCAAGCCGCGCCGCCCTCATGGGCTCGATTGTTCTCCTGAGTGCGCTGCCGATGGCTCCCGCCTCTCGCCTGGCTTCCGCCCAGCCCCCAGTCGCTGGGGTTCGCTCCGTTGTGGCGACTCCTCAGCAGGCCCTTCAGAGCACAGCCGCGGATCAGGATGTCAGCGGTGGCCAGGCTTACCCCATCACTCCAGAGCGTCGGGCGTTGCTCAACACCATTCGCTATGCCGAAGGCACCTGGGTGGGGGGAAGTGATGAGGGATATCGGGTGATCTATGGCGGTGGCCGGGTGGATCGGCTGGATCGCCACCCGGAGATCACCGTCCGACGCACTTATGTGAGTGCGGCAGCCGGGGCCTACCAGTTCCTTCCAGCCACCTGGCGCGAAGCCTCCAAGCGCCTTGGCCTGTCCGACTTCGGACCCCGCAGTCAAGACCAGGCGGCCCTGTATTTGATGGAAAAGCGGGGGGCCCTGGCCTCCTTTGACACCCAGGGACTCACCCATGAGGTGTTGGCCCGGTTGGCTCCGGAATGGGCTTCCCTGCCGGCTCTCCATGGCGGCAGCTACTACGGCCAGCCGGTGAAGACCGCTTCAGAACTCAAGCGCTTCTACACCGGAGAGCTCCAGCGCCTCCAGCAAACCTAGGGTTCGCGGTAGATCACGCGGCCCCGTTCGTCATTCCCCACATCGAGAAGATGCAGTTTCATGAGCTTGTCGATTTCCTCTTGCAGGCTGCCGCTGTCAAACTGGAGGGGTAGGTCGAGTTCGATCAGGGCGTCATTGATTGTGAAACCCTTTTCACCGGCCTGGCGCGCCAGCCTTAGCACCTGACGATCGATCGGAGTGGCGGCCCCCACAGATCCCGCGGGCAGGTTGAGCTGGCGGTTGACCCCCTCCACCATCCCCGGAATCAGGAACAGATCCACGAGCTGGCCGATGCCGCACAACCCAAAGGTGAAGAGCCAGAGAAAACCCGTGAGGGGTTTGCGGTTGTACACCCGGTGGATGCCACAGATCCCCACCAGCGAGAGACACCACAGTCCATAACTCAAAGCCAGGCTGCGGCGTTCATCCCCAGTGCCTGGGCCGCGCAAGGGGGCTCCGATGGCGCTGGGGGGTTGGGAGCGGCTCACGTTGGGCCGATGCAAGGAAAGATCCTCCGATTGTCTGTCCATTCCTGGCGCTGGGAACAGAGTCGGATTGCCGCGCCTGGCCCTCTGGCGGGGGCTGCCTAGGATGATGAGGGTGGCACCCTTTTGCGTGGTTGGTTCTGTGAGCAGTTCCCCAGTGGCCTCAACGGCCCAGACCCCGATTGCCGCCGAGGCCACTGGCACGCAGATGCATCTGCCGAAAACCAGTGAGAGCCCCAGCTTGTTGCGCATCCGCCATTCCATGAGCCATGTCATGGCCATGGCGGTGCAGTCGCTTTTCCCTCAAGCCAAGGTCACCATCGGGCCCTGGACAGAGAGTGGCTTCTATTACGACTTTGACCATCCTGAACCCTTCACCGAGGCCGACCTGAAGGCCATCAAAAAGGAGATGGTGCGCATCATTGGCAAGAAGCTTCCCCTTCAGCGGATCGAGGTGAGCCGGGAAGACGCCCAGCGCCGCATCCAGGCGCAAAACGAGCCCTACAAATTGGAAATCCTGGCGGGTCTCAAGGAGCCCATCACCCTCTACACCCTGGGAGATGGCTGGTGGGATCTCTGTGCCGGCCCCCATGTGGCCCACACCGGTGAGCTCAATCCCCAGGCCTTTGAACTGGAGAGTGTGGCCGGGGCCTACTGGCGAGGGAATGAGGCCAATCCCCAGCTGCAGCGCATCTACGGCACCGCTTGGGAAACCCCGGAGCAGTTGGAGGAAGACCGCCGGCGCAAAGCCGAGGCGCTTCGACGAGACCACCGCAGGCTTGGAAAGGACTTGGATCTGTTTTCCATCGAAGATGAGGCGGGGGCGGGCCTGGTGTTTTGGCACCCAAGGGGAGCTCGCATGCGTTTGCTCATCGAGGACTATTGGCGACAAGCCCATTTCGAGGACGGCTACGAGCTTCTCTACACCCCCCACGTGGCGGATCGGAGCCTCTGGCAAACCTCCGGCCATCTCGATTTCTACGCCGAGTCGATGTTTGGCCCGATGGCGGTGGATG
>JBIIJA010000098.1:0-7254 GCA_044234195.1 Cyanobium sp.
TGCGCCGCGAGCGGCGGCTCACGCCCGAGCGGGGCGTGGCGAGCCCGGAGCGGCGGGAGCCGTGGCGCTCTTGGATGGCATCGGCCCGCTGCCGAAACCCCGGCCCCTTGCGCACCCCCCACACCCGCTCCCGGGCTTCCCGGGCCGCCTGCTCGTGCTCCACGATCGGCAAGGGGTAATGCACCCCCAGCACACAACCGGCGGCCTCCTGCTCGGCGGCGCTCATGCGCCAGGGGGTGTGGAGATGGGCCAGGGGCACCCCCGCCAGCTCCGGCACCCAGCGCCGCACATACTCCCCGGCCGGATCATGATCCAGCCCCTGCTTCACGGGGTTGTAGACGCGCACCGTGTTGATCCCCGTGGTGCCCGCCTGCATCTGGCACTGCATCCAATGGATGCCCGGCTCGTAATCCACAAACCGCCGGGCCAGCACCATTCCGCTATCGCGCCAGTGGATCCAGAGGTGATAGCTGGCCACGGCCATCAGCAGGGCCCGCATGCGGAAATTGATCCAGCCCTCCGCCATCAGGGCCCGCTGGCAGGCATCCACAAAAGGCAAACCCGTGCGGCCCTCGCTCCAGGCCGCCAGGCGCTCCGGATCGGTGGTGCGCAGGCCCGCATAGGCGGGGTGGGCGTCGCGGAACTCCAGCTCCGGCTCGCTTTCCAGTTTTTGCATGAAGTGGCAGTGCCAGTGCAGCCGCTCCTCAAACGCCTTGGGCCCCCCGGAGCGCCGGCTGGCCTGCACCACCTCCCGCATCGAGAGGGTGCCGAAGGCCAAATGGGGCGACAGGCGCGAGCAGCAGTGCCCCGCGGTGAGGGGGCTCGAGAGCCCCTTCACGTAGCCCCGTCCCCGCTCCCTCAGGAAACTGCTGAGCACCTCCAGGCCCGCTGCCCGGCCGCCGTGCTGACGACCGGGGCAGGGATCGGGCGGCAGGCCCAGATCCTCTGGCGTTGGCAGGCCACCGGGAGGCAGGGGAGCCAACGCCAACTGGGGGCCCTCCAGATGGCCAGGCGCCGCCAGCGGCTGCTGGCCCATCCGCTCTTCCCAGCGCCGGGCCCAGCCATCCCGTGTGCCCAAGGCCCGCACCACTCCAGTCTGGGGGACCTGGTGCCAGGGAATGCCCTGGGCGCGGCACCACTGGGCCAGGGCCCGGTCGCGAGCGTAGGTCCAGCCGTTGCCGGTCTCCTCATGGCTCCAGAGGCCATCGATGCGGAGGTGGCCCTGCAGCTGGCTCAACACACCGATGATCTCCCCCACCCGCACCACCAGTGGCACCCCGAGGGTGGCCAGCTCCCGCTGAAGCTCCTCCAGGGATTCGGCGCAGAAGGCCCACTGGCGGGCTGAGGCATCAGGCTGGGCCCAGAGTTCCGGCTCCACCACCGCCAGGGGCACCACCCTTCCGCAGCGCGCCGCCTCCCGCAGGGGCCGATGGTCGTGCACCCGCAGATCCCGCTTGAACAGAACGACGTGCACAGCTTCCATGGCTGGGCACCTTAGGCAGGGTGGCGGGCGAGGGGTGGGTGAGCAGGGACAGCGCTGGGAGGACGGGTCCTCAGGAATGGAAGAGGAGCACCAGGCCAGATTTCACCTGATGAAACTCCCGCTCTTCCCGGCTCAGATCCAGCCCCACCTGCAACCCTTCTTTCAGGGCCATCTCAAACGGGGGTGACGCCGGCGGCTGCCCTTCCGACCAGAGCGCCGCGATGCCAACAGGGGTGGCATGCCAGCGAAAACACGGGGTGATCCCGATCGTGGGCTCCTGGAGGGCATCTTCCAACAACTCGCGGATCGCCATCGGGGTTTTGGCTCAACCAGCAACTCGCCTAGCTTCGGCATCTCCCACCCGAAGGGCAATCGCCTGAGAGTTTTCGTGACACGGACCCCAAGCGATGCCAGCGCCGCCCTTCCCCATCCCATCGCCCTGGTGCACGAGTGGTTCACCCCCCGAGCCGCGGGGGGATCGGAATTGGTGGCCCGGGAACTGGATGCCCTGCTCACGGGGATCGGCACCCGGCCCGATCTCTTTGCCCTGGTGGATGGGGAGAGCCGCCGGCCCGAAAGCTGGCTGGCCGGGCGGCGCCCCCGCACCTCCTTCATCCAGCGACTCCCCTGGGGCGTGAGCCACGTGCAGCACTACTTGCCGTTGCTGCCCCTGGCGATCGAGCAGCTGGATCTGGGCCCCTATCCCCTGGTGATCAGCAGCAGCCATCTGGTGGCCAAGGGGGTGCTCACCAGTCCGGATCAGCTGCATGTGAGCTACGTGCACACCCCGGTGCGCTACGCCTGGGATCAAATGCATCCCTACCTGGCCAGCTCCCAACTGGCCCGCGGGCCCTTGGGCCCCCTGGTGCGGCTGCAGCTGCACTGGCTCCGGCAGTGGGATGTGGTGAGCGCCCAGCGCCCCACGGCCCTGATCGCCAATTCCCGCTTCACGGCCAGCCGCATTCGCCGGTATTGGGGGCGGCGAGCCACGGTGGTGCATCCTCCGGTGGCGGTGGATCGCTTTTCCTGGCAGCGGCCGCGGGAAGACTTCTATCTCAGTGTTTGCCGGCTGGTGCCCAACAAACGGGTGGACCTGGTGGTGCAGGCCTGCAACCGCACCCGACTGCCCTTGGTGGTGATCGGTGATGGGCCGGAACGGAAGCGGCTCCAGGCCATGGCGGGCCCCACCATCCGCTTTCTCGGCCGCTGCTCGGATGGCGAAGTGACCGATTGGCTGGAGCGTTGCCGGGCCTATGTGAATGCGGGACTGGAGGATTTCGGCATTGCCCCTGTGGAAGCGATGGCCGCCGGCGCCCCGGTGATCGCCTATGGAGCCGGGGGCTTCTGCGACAGCGTCCGCCCCTTGGATGGCCAAACCACCCAGCCAACTGGACTATTGATTCCTGAGCAGAGCGTGAACTGCCTGGCGGCCGCTCTGGAGCAATTCCACCAGCAGCGGCTCTGGTTGCAACTGCCTCCAGAGGGGCAACGGCTCTGGGCGGAGACCTTCTCCCCAGCCCACTTCCATCGGCACATGGCAGGAGTCCTGCAACGGCTTTGGGAGAAGCATCAGAGATCACTGAAGCTCGCAAGGGCGCCCCTGCCCAGGCTGTGCCTCTGACATGAGTGGCCTGCCGCACCTGGAATCCAAGGGTCACCCTCCGTAAATTTCCACTGGAATGTGGGTGAAATCTGATGTTGAGCGCAGGTGCTCCTTCAACAGTTCAGCCCAGCAATGTGATTGCCCTGCGGCCAAGTTTGCTCGCGCCGGCTGATCTCATTGATCTTCAGTCCAAGCGTTCAAGGGTTCTTAAGAGAACCGGAGACATTGTTTTTTCTCTCTCTGTCCTCACTCTCGGAGCGCCTGTTTTCCTTGCTCTGGCCTTACTGGTGAGGGCCTCCTCTAAGGGACCAATTTTTTACACCCAAAAGCGGGTGGGACGCGACTATAAATCTTTTGGCTGCATCAAGTTCCGCACGATGCGCAAGGATTCCGACAAGATTCTCCACTCTTTGTTAGAGAATTCACCTGAGTTAAAAAAAGAGTTCGCCAAAGATTTCAAATTGAAAAATGATCCACGCATCACACCCATCGGCAAGTTCCTCCGTCGTTCCAGCCTGGATGAACTTCCTCAATTCATTAATGTTCTCCGCGGCGAGATGAGTGTGGTAGGTCCCCGGCCGATCGTGCGTGAGGAGTTGAGGAGATACGGCTACCACATGAATGAAGTGCTGGCTGTGCGGCCTGGCATGACAGGCTTGTGGCAGGTTTCAGGTCGGAACAATCTCAGTTATCGCCAGCGCGTTCGCCTCGACCTTCGCTATTCCCGTTCCCGCTGCAGCTGGATGGATCTGAAAATCGTGCTGCAAACCATCATGGTGGTGCTCAATCCCCGCGACCGCGGCGCTTACTGAACCCCACTTCCTGAAGGCAGAAAGGCGGCCAGCAGCACACTCCCCAGCAGCCAGAGCCCTTCCAGCCTCAGGGACAAGCTCAGCATGCGATGGACGGCCTTCGGATCGGCTGCCTTGAAGCCTTGGCCAAGAAGGGCTTTTTGCCGCCAGCCCTCCGGATACCGATTCAGTCCGCCCAACTGCACCTGCGCTGCATAGGCATAGGCCGCCTGGGACACTCCCGCGTTGGGGGAAGGATCGGCAGCACCTTCCTTCAGGGCAACCACAAACTGGGGGAACCATTGTCCGGGTTTGGCGGTCAACAGGGGCAGGGTGAGCGCCACTAGGCGAGCGGGAATCCAGGTGAGCCCGTCGTCCAAGCGAGCGCCAGCGGTGCCAAGCCAACGCAATCGCCCGCGGCGGTAGCCCAGCATGGAATCCAAGGTGCTGCTGGCTTTGAAGGTCCAGGCCAGGGCTAGGGGGCCGGGTGCCCAGCTCCAGAAGCCGAGGCTAAAGGCCCCCAGCAGCATCCAAAACAAGGGGGCAAACAGCCCATCCACAGCGTTTTCCGCCGTCGTTTCCGCCGCGGCCCGCAACATGTCCTCTTCGGGCAGATCATCCACCACACGTCCCACAATCCAGGCCAGGCGGGCGCGGGCCAGGTCCAGATTGGGAAGGGCTTGCAGCACCGCCTTCACCGCCTGCTCCAAACTGCGCCCCGCCAACGCACTCGCCAGCGCGATCACCACAACGATCGAGCCCAGCAGGGGCGTGTGCCGAGCCCACTGCTCCAGGAGCCAGCCGCAGAAGCCAGAGCCAAGGGTGAGCACCAGGGTGAGCGCTCCTCCCGCCAGCCTCAGTTTCCAGGGGGTGTCTCCCGCCCAGGCCTCACTGAGGGTGCGCAGGGCCTGGATGGCCCAGCCCATCACCTGCACGGGATGAAGAAAGCGGCGGGGATCGCCCACCAGGCGATCCAGCAGAGAGGCCAAGAGCACCAACAGGACGGGATGAAGCATGCTCGCCGCTCCCGCCCCGGGGGCGATCAGGTGGCCTTCAGCCAGCTGAACATGGACCGCAGGCCCTTGCCCACTTCCTCAATGGGATGCTGGCTGTCGCGCTGGCGGATGCGGGTCATCTCCGGTTTGCCGGCCTCGCATTCCGCCACAAAGTTGCGGGCAAAGGTTCCATCTTGGATATCGCCGAGAATCCGCTTCATCTCCGCTTTGGTTTCAGCGGTGATCAAGCGGGGCCCACTGACGTAATCGCCATATTCCGCGGTGTTGGAGATGGAATCCCGCATGGCCGTCAGCCCACCTTTGACCATCAGATCCACAATCAGTTTCACCTCGTGCAGGCACTCGAAATAGGCCAGTTCTGGCTGGTAGCCCGCCTCCACAAGGGTTTCAAAGCCGGCTTTCACCAACTCACTGAGCCCGCCGCACAACACAGCCTGCTCGCCGAAGAGATCAGTTTCGGCTTCCTCCTTGAAGTTGGTTTCCAAAATGCCGGCGCGGGTGCCGCCAATGGCCTTGGCATAGGCCATGGCAAGGGCGCGGGCCTGGCCACTGGCATCCTGGTGCACAGCGAAAAGACAGGGCACCCCCTGGCCGTTCTGATATTCCCAGCGCACGGTGTGACCAGGGCCTTTCGGCGCGATCATCACCACATCCACATCCGGCGGGGGCACGATCAAACCGAAGCGAATGTTGAACCCGTGGGCGAAGCTCAACACTTTTCCGTTGCCAAGGTGGGGGGCAATCTCTTGTTCGTAGACCGCTTTCTGCGCCTCGTCCGGCAAGAGGATCATGATCCAGTCGGCCTTGGCGCAGGCCTCGGGGACGGGCAACACCTCGAGGCCATCGGCCCTCGCCTTCTCCGCTGAGCGGCTGCCCTCATACAGACCCACTACCACCTGAATGCCACTGTCCTTGAGGTTGAGGGCGTGGGCATGCCCCTGGGAGCCGTAGCCAATGATGGCCACTGTCTTGCCAGTCAGCAGGCTGAGATCAGCGTCGGAATCGTAAAAAAGCTGGGCCATGCAGACGGGGGGCTGGAGCAAAGAGCCATGTTACGGGCGCGTCAGGCCTCGCTCGGATGGGCGATCACCCGATCGATCAGCCCATACTCCACAGCCTCGGCGGCACTGAGAAAGTAATCGCGGTCGGTGTCTTTGCTGATTTTTTCCAAGCTCTGGCCAGTCATGTCGGCCATGGATTGGTTGAGCATGTCTTTGATGCGCAGGATTTCCCTGGCCTCAATCTCAATGTCGCTGGCTTGACGTTGGCTGGTGCCGCCCAAGGGCTGGTGGATCATGATGCGGCTGTGGGGCAGGGCTAGACGCTTCCCTTTCGTGCCCGCCGCCAGGAGAAACGCTCCCATGCTGGCCGCCAGGCCCACGCAGATGGTGACCACATCCGACTTGACATATTGCATCGTGTCGTAAATCGCCAGGCCAGCCGTCACAGAGCCGCCAGGAGAGTTGATATAGAGATAGATCGGTTTGGAGTTGTCGTCCGAATCCAGATAGAGCATCTGGGCCACCAAACTGTTGGCCACGGCATCACTCACTTCCTGCCCGAGAAACAGGATGCGCTCAACGCCCAGGCGGGTGTAAATATCCACCCAGCGCTCGTATTGGCTGCCGGGGAGACGGTAGGGGACGCTCGGAGTGCCGATGGGCATGGAAGTGAGAAGAGATGGTGGGGGAAAAGAAGGTCTGGGGTGGCCTAGCCGATACCTGCGGCCACGGGATCGGGAAGGGGCAGCTGCTTACGGCTGCTGAGCACCCGATCAATCAAGCCGTACTCCATGGCTTCATCAGCCGTGAGATAGGTCATGCGATCGGAATCTTTGCTGAGTTGGTCGACAGACTTGCCGGTATTGGCCGCCAGGATCTCGAGCATGGTGTGCTTGTTGTGCAACACCTCCTTGGCCCTGATTTGGATATCGCTGGCCTGGCCCCGGGCTCCTGATCGAGGCTGGTGCAACACAATCGAAGCGTGGGGGAGAGCAGCCCGCTGGCCCTTGGTGCCGGCGCTGAGAATCATGGCCGCCGTGCCCATGGCCTGGCCGATGCAGATGGTGTGCACCGGAGGTTTGACGTAGCGAAGGGTGTCGCAGATGGCGAAGGCTTCCGTTTCAAAACCGATGGCATCACCGGAATACCAACTTGTGCCCGTGGAGTTGATGTAGAAGTAAATGGGCTTTTCAGGATTATCAAATTCCAGATAGAGCAGCTGCGCGATGATCAACTCCGTCACGTCGATACCGAGCTGCCGTTTGGCGTCATCAGAGGAAAAGAGCGGCAACCCCAGGTAAACGATGCGTTCCTTCAGCAGAAGGGAGGGGAGGTCGGGAGGGGGCGTGCGCATCACCGC
>JBIIJA010000099.1:0-7252 GCA_044234195.1 Cyanobium sp.
AGCCGCCATCACCAGCCTTGTGGAGCGGCTGGACGGGCTGCCCCTCGATGGGGTGATCCTTAACGCTGGACTTTTGGAGGCCACCAGCCTGGAGGCGTTGGATCCCGAGAGCCTGCGGCGCCAATTCGAGGTGAATGCCGTGGCGCCGTTGCGGCTCACCCAGGCCCTTCTGGGGTCTCTTGGGCCTGGATCGAAGCTGGCCCTGATCACCAGCCGCATGGGCTCCATCGATGACAACAGCTCCGGCGGGTCCTACGGCTACCGCATGTCGAAAGTGGCGCTCAACATGGCGGGAAAGTCGTTGGCGATCGACTTGAAGCCCCGAGGCATCGCCGTGGCCATCCTGCACCCGGGGCTGGTGCGCACCCGCATGGTGGGCTTCAACCCCCAGGGCATCCCTCCCCAACAGGCGGTGGCCGGGCTGCTGGCGCGGATTGACGCCCTCAGCCTGGCCACCTCAGGCACCTTTTGGCATGCCAATGGGGAGGTATTGCCCTGGTAGGAGCGGCTCCTTAGGGACGGACCTGGGACGGGGTGATTTCAGCCATGCTGTCCAACGTCTGGATGGTGCTCTTGCCAGGCACGGGCCGACCACGGCCGTTACCGGAAGCCTGGATATCCGAAGCATCCGCGGCGGGCTTGGGGATCAGGCCGGGGCGCCTGGCGCCGCTGGCGGCACTGGGAACGGAATCGGCCACACCATCGGCCGCATTAATTGGAACGGCCGACGCACCGAAGGGGAGGAGCAGAGAGCTGGCGAGGGCGAGGCTGAAGGAAAGGGAGAAACGAAACATCTGAGGCGCATCAGCGACCAGCCCACTGTGCCCATCGTTACCGTTTCATGGCGGGGCAAGCGGCGATCTTGCCCCAATTGGGTCAAGATCCTTCGATTTTGTTTATCTCCTCAGGCCTGGCAACCCGCCACCTCAGCCTTCCCCCAGCCGGGCCAGGCCCAGCTGCAGCGCCTTGGCCACCAATTGGGCCCGACTGCTGGTGCCGAGTTTGCGGCGCAGAACCTTGCCACGGCTGCGCACGGTTTCGTAGCTGATCGCCAGCCGCTCCGCAATCTCTCGATCCCCCAGGCCCTGCACCAGCAACCCCACCATCTCCAGCTCCCGCCGGTTGAGGTCCGGTGGCCCGTCCCGAGAGGGTTCGCGCTGGATTGAGGCGGCCTCCAATGCCGCCAGCAGCGAAGGGGATCGGTAGCGCTGCCCCAGGGCCAGGGCGCGCTTCATGGTGAGCAGCGGATGGCCGTCGCCAAAACAATCCGCCTCCAAGAGCACCGCATCGGACGGGGAGCGGCCGGCCGCCAGCAGATTGTCCTGAGGGCCATCGAGGATGAGGATCGTGCGGATGTCGCTAACCACGGCACGGGCTTGCTCCACCAGGGCCAGGCCCGATCCCTGCTCGAGCTGCTCGGTGGCGATCAACAGGCCGGGCTTGGAGCTGGCCAGGCCCTGCAGGGCCTCCTGCTCCGTGGTGACCATGAAGGCCAGCCGCTGCTTGCTCTTGGCCATGGTGAAAAAGCCCATCAGCATGAGCCTGCGGGCCGAGGCGAAGCCGACGTTCAGGCGGAAGTCACCGTTAACCAACCAACTCGCCACTGTGGGGAATCCCTTCGGCGTGTCCCGAAAGGTGGGCAGCAGATCCACCTCATTTCCGCCCATGAGTGGTCCAGGAAACTTCAAGGCGACCCACCAAATCTGTAGCCATTCCCTCCGGCCCAGCACTTCCCCCGAACGCCCCGAGGTGCCCATCCCGCCCCCAAGTCGCAAACTGCGGCTATGCCCATTCTCCTGCTGTCGCTTCCATCCCCGACCCATGCCCACCTGGCAGGCACGCTCTTGCCACGGGGATTCTTTCTCGGGCTTGGCCTGATCTACCTGGCGGCCCTGGCGCTCGATCGGCTGGCAGAGCGCCTGAACGTGCCCGCCGCCGTCGCCATCCTCTTGCTAGGCCTGGCCCTCCCCAGCGGCATCGTGGCCCAAGCCCAGCCCTTCGGCCCCCTTCAGGTGGAGACGGTTCACCGGGTGAGCCTGGCGCTGTTGATCTTCTACGCGGGCCTGGGCACCGACCTGCGCCGCATCCGCGGCATGGTGGGCACGGGGCTGCGGCTTGGCACCGTGGGGGCTCTGATCACCCTGCTGATCACCGGGCTGTCGCTGCTGCTGCTCCGTCCGACCCTCGCGGGTGGGCTGCCACTGGCGGCGGTCTGGCTGGTCGCCTGCTGCCTCGTGCCCACAGACAGCGGCGCCCTGGAGGATCTGCTGGGGGCGCTGGGGCCCCGCGTCAGCGGCCGGCTCACCCACCTCTTGCAGTTCGAGGCGGCCCTCAGCACCCTCACGGCGCTGCTGTGCTTCGGCTTCCTCGCCGGGGTGTTCCAGGGTCACGGCCACAGCGAGCACCAGGCGCTGCATGGAGCCATGGGGGCAACCGTGACAGCGCAGCTGGGGGCAGTGGCCCTGCACCTGCTGGCCGGGCTGGCGGCCGGATCTCTGGTGGGGGTGCTGGCACCACGCCTGATCGACACCCTGGTGCGCTCGGAACAGCAGCTGTTGCTGGTGGCCATCTCGCTGGCGTTTGTGGCCTATGGCCTTGGCCAACTCCTCGGCGGTGGCGGGATGATGGCGGTGTTCGCCGCGGGGGTGTGCCTGGCCAACGGGCACGAGCCCAGCAGCCGCTTCCAGCCCCACGCCCTGGCACGGGTGATGCATCCCTTCAACACCGCCGCGGAGCTGACGGTGTTGCTCCTGCTGGGCCTGCTGGTGGAGCCGAGCCAGCTGCTGACGGTGTTGCCCCTGGCCATCCCGCTGGCGCTCGTGCTCCCCCTGGCGCGGTGGGCAGGGGTGGGGGCTGTGCTGCCCGCTCGCTCCTTTCCCCGGCGCGAACGGCTGATCGTCACCGGCTGCGGGCTCCGCGGCGCCGTGCCCCTGGCCCTGGCGGTGTCGATGGCGGAGGAGCTGGCCCACCTGCGAGGGCTCTCGGCGGCGACGGCCGAGACCCTCGCCCCCCGACTGCTGGCGCTGATCTTCGCGGTGGTGCTCATCCATCTGCTTCTGCAGTCCGTGGCGATGCGGCGCCTGCTGCCAGGCGGCGATGGGGGGGAGGCGTCAAGGGCCGCAGCCCGCCACCGCCCCTTAGATTGATGTCTGATGCGAAAACATCAGATGCGCACCACCCTGCAGCTCGACGACGATGTGCTGGCGGCGGCGCGGGTGCTGGCACGGAAACAGCGCACCAGTCTGGGTGCGGTGATCAGCGAGCTGGCGCGCCAGGCCCTGGTAGCGCCAGCGCCAGGCTCCAGCTCGGGCCACCAGGGAGCCGACCATCGCAACGGCCTGCCCCTGCTGCCCTGGAAAGAGAAGGGAGCCCCGGTGGATCTGGAGCTCGTGAACAACCTGCGCGACGAGCTGGCGTGACTGTGGCTCTGCTGGATGTGAACGTGCTGATCGCACTATTGGATCGGCGCCACGTCCACCACGAGCAAGCCCATGGCTGGTTTGCGACAGCTCACGGGAAGGGCTGGGCCACCTGCCCCCTCACCCAGAACGCCGTGCTGCGCATCCTCGGCCAGCCGCGCTATCCCAACAGTCCCGGACCACCGGCGGTGGTGGCCCCTCTGGTGGCGGAACTGATCCGCCATCCGCACCATCAGTTTTGGCCAGATTCGCTCAGCCTGCTGGACGAGAGCCATGTGGATGCCTCGCGACTTCTGGAGGCGACCCAGCTCACCGACACCTATCTGCTGGCCCTGGCGGTTCGGCACGGCGGCAGGCTGGTGAGCTTCGATCGACGCCTCAGCGGCCAGGGGGTTGCTGGCGGCCGCGAGGCCCTGTGGTTGATCGATTCCTGAAACAGCCATGGGCCATCGTTGAAAGGTGCTTGGGACGATCAGACCGCCCTGCGGAAGAGGATCAGCCGCTGCCGCTCTGGCCTTCGCGGAAGGGGGAACGATCCACGATGGAAGCCATGCCCAGCTGCTCCCGCCAGAGCCACAGGGGCCGCTCCCAGCCTTCCTCCCAGCGCTGGGCCAGCAGCGGCGCCGAGATGCGGCCCAGCTCGAGCCCGTAGGCCACCGCCTCGCCCACATCGGGTTCGCCGGGGGTGGGGCCCTGCCAGCAGCGGTGCAGCAAATCGGCGCCCAGCAGCATGGCGCTGCCTGGCCAGCGCAGCTGCATCACGTTGATGGCGCTGAGGGCCGCCTCTCCAGCCGCCGTGGGAGGGCAACCGCTCACCACATGCCAGAGGTCGTGGGTGTGGCGCACCCGCTGGTGCAACCAGGTGTCGTCGCCGCCAGTCCCCTCCTCCAGCACCGGCTCGGGCAGGGGCTGGCCGCCCGCCGCGGCAAACCAGGTGGCGTAGCTGTGCCCGAGGCTCCCTGGCGGCAAGGCCAGAAGCTCCTGGGCGCAAGGCCAATGGCCCCAATAGCGCTCCCGCACCAAGGGCGCGATGGCCGGGTGATGGCGCAACGCGGCGCGGGCGGCTTCCGCCGCCGGGGTGGCGTAGCTGCGGGTGAGCAGATCAAACCCGTGGGGCAGATCGGAGGGGTTCTCCACCAGGGCCGTCAGATCGGCGGCGAAATGCAGCAGTTGTCGGCGGGGGGAGGGGTGCATCGCGATCGCTGGGGCCATCCGAAGATCCTCGCCGGGGGCGGGCCGTGCGGCTGCACTGGCCGGCCGGGCTGGGCCCATCCGAAGAATTGGCGTATCGTCCGCCCACGTGTCTTTCCGCCTTGGGCCGCTCCCCAGCTCCGTCCGTCACGGACCCCAGTCCCGCGTTTTCCCCGGAGGTGTCCCCAGCGATCAAGAGATTGGTCCTGATCCTGCCCCTCGCCCTGGCGGCTTGCGCCACCTCCAAGCCGGTGGCTGTGGCCCCCCCCACGGCCGTGAAGCTGGTGCCCGCCCAGCCGGTGCCCTTCCTCGATGCGATCGATGTGCAGAGCACCCTGGAGGCGATCCGGGAGGTGAAGCTGGCGCCTGAGATCGCCGGGCGGATCGTGGCCATGCCCATGGCGGAGGGACAGGCGGTGCAGCCCGGCCAGCCTCTCTTTGCCCTCGATCAGATCCAACTGCAGGCCTCGGTGAACGCCGATGCGGCCGAGGCGCGCAAGGACCGGGTGAATGCGGAGCGCTACATCTTTCTCAACCAGCAGGGGGCTGTCTCCACCAAAGACCGGGACTTTTACGTCACCCAGGCGATCCAAAGCCGCGACAAGTTGCGGGCCAACATCGCCAATCTGGGTTACAAAAACGTGCTCTCGCCCATTGCCGGCACCGTGGGCAACATCAACTACAAGCTCGGTGATGTGGTGCAGGCCGGCGCGCCCATCACCACCATTGTGGACAATTCGCGGCTCTGGGTGCGGCTCGACATCCCCGGCGAGCAGGCCTTCCGGGTGCAAATGGGCATGCCCGTGGTGCTCAAGGCGCCGGATGATCCCCGCCGCTTGCTGGCCCGGGGCGCCGTCACCTTCGTGGCCCCCTCGATCGACAAAGACAAACAAACCCTGCTGGTGAAGGCCACCTTCCCCAATCCCGATGGCGCCCTGCGCAATGGCCAGCGGGTGAACGCCACCTTGGTGTTCAACCAGGCGGCCTCCCTGGCGGTGCCCCAGCAGGCCGTGTTGCTCCAGGCTGGCCAACCCTTTGTGTTCGTGGCCGTGAGCCCAGAGGTGGCCAGCCAGCAGCTGGGCCGGAAGCTGGAGCCCCCCTCACCCCCCGGGCTGCCGGTGGCTCTGCAGGTGCCCGTGAGCTTGGGCACCCTCCAGCGAGGCGCCTACGCGGTGCGCAGCGGGTTGAGTGAGGGCGACCAGGTGATTCTTGGCAACCTCTTCCAGCTCCGCAGCGGCATGCCGGTGCGGCCCACCAGCGGGCGGCCCACCCGCCCATGAGCCTTTCAGACACCTTTATCAAGCGCCCCGTGCTGAGCACGGTGTGCAGCATCTTGATCCTGCTGGCCGGGGTGATCAGCCTGCCCCTGCTGCCGATCGAAAACCTCCCCAACATCGCCCCGCCCACCATCCAGGTGTCGGCCAGCCTGCCGGGAGCCGATGCCCTCACGGTGGAAAGCGCCGTCACAGGGCCTCTGGAGGAAAACATCAACGGCGCGCCGGGGATGGACTACCTCACCTCCTTCAGCACCAGCGAGGGCACCAGCCAGCTGAATGTGTTCTTCAAAGCGGGCACCAACGCCGATATCGACCAGGTGAACGTGCTCAACCGCGTGCAGACCGCCACCCCCCAGCTCCCTCCCCAGGTGAACGCCCAGGGGGTGACGGTGCAGCAGACGGCCACCAGTTATCTGCTGGTTTACAACCTCACCTCCACCAAGGGGCAGTTCGATCGCAACTACCTCAATGGCCTGCTCCAGCTCAATCTGATCTATCCCCTGAGCCGCTCCCCCGGGGTGGGACAGGTGAACGTGTTTGGTGCCAGCAGCCCGGCGTTCCGGTTGTGGGTGAGCCCAAAAAAACTGGCCCGTTTCAACCTCAGCGTCAGCGATGTGGAGAACGCTCTGCAATCGCAAAACCAGGTGGTGATCGCGGGAGGCATCGGCGGACCACCGGCCCAAGCGACCAACGCCACCACCCTGCCCCTGCTGGTGGATGGCAACCTCAAAACCGTGGAGGAGTTTGAAAACCTCATCCTCGCCAAAGGTCCTGATGGGGGCCTGATCCGGCTCAAGGATGTGGGCAAGGCGGAATACGGCTTCCAGAGCTTCAACTCCTCCGCCATCAATGCCATGAGTGGCTATCCCTGCGTGGGCTTTGGCGTGATCCAGCTGCCGGGCACCAACGCCATCGACACCGCCAAGGGGGTGGATCAGGTGCTGGCGGCGTTTGAGCGCACCCTGCCGCCTGGGGTGAAGCTGGAGCAGGTGTTCGATCAGCGGGATTTCATCAACGCCTCCATCGAGGGCGCCCTCGATGCCCTGAGGGATGCGGTGGTGCTGGTGTTGCTGATCATTTTTCTGTTTCTCCAGGATTGGAAGGCCACCGCCGTGCCGGCCCTGGCCCTGCCGATCGCCCTGCTGGGGGCCATGATCTTCGTGAAGGCCTTCGGCTTTTCCATCAACGAACTCACCCTGCTGGGGGTGATCCTGGCCACGGGCCTGGTGGTGGATGACGCGATCGTGGTGGTGGAAGCCGTTTCCGCCCGCATCGAAGCGGGCGATCCGCCTTTCATTGCCGCCTCCAATGCGATGAAGGAGCTCACCGGCGCGATCCTGGCCACCGCGCTGGTGTTGCTGGCGG